>JBLHNZ010000029.1:0-16416 GCA_047623245.1 Oceanicoccus sp.
GGCCGATCGTTTTCCAATATCAGGAAAAACCTATTTTTGCGGGAAATCACCATTCAACCGCTTAAGAATTTTTATGTTTTTTGACGCTTAATTTTTCTTTCAACGTATATAATGAGAACTCTAAATTTATTGTTCTCTAACACCAAAGGTATACCACTATGTCTAATACCGACGCGATCGATCCGGGTTTTGATCTGGCGAATTGCCGCATTCCTTTGCGACTGGCTTTTGTCGACAGCAATGAATTTCCGCGTATTGTGTCGCTCTGGTTTCAATATACGAATGACGTTTTTCTTTGCGCCACCCATAAAGACTCATGGATTGTTAAGCAACTGAAACGGAGTTCAAAAGTTGGATTTGAAATTGCATCCAACTCACCGCCTTATCAGGGTGTGCGAGGCACCGGTACGGTTGATATTTTTCCCTTAAGCGAAGGACCGTTGCTTGAGGAGCTGGTGTCTCGCTATCTGGGTGACGGCGAAAGTGAATTTGCACACTTTTTATTGAAACGCAAAAAAGACGAGCTTGTGTTGCAAATAAATCCGACCAAACTGTCTAGTTGGGATTATAGCAACAGAATGCAAGGCGCTATTAAGCCGTCACTTTATTCATAGTCCAAAACACTAAAAACAGATATTATACTATTTATCTCTCGCCCATTTTTTCAGCAAAAAACACAGAATTGAAATAGAAAACTCCACGTTTGACAAGAATATTCACATCCAGGCCCCTTTTACAGTTCGGTAAAAGGGCGGTGACATAACTTCCAGTCTCAGTTTTGATAGTGGCATGGGGTTTTGGATCGTGCTTATTTCCACCGAGGTATTCACAGCTCTGAACACGTCCTTCTATCACTTGTATCGTCTCTCCATTTTTGCTTGCAGCATAGGCAACAAGTAGCGAGCAAGAAACTATTGCCGAGAGGAGAAACAAGTAGATTTTGACTTTCGTGGATTTCATCGGATTTATATTTCAACCATAAAGTAGGGTCACACTGATTCTTGCCATTCACACTAATTATTGGAACGAGTCGTCGCTTGGCAATACCCTGCGTTGACAAAGACTGTTGAAATGGAAGAGTTAGCTCTCCATTGCCATTTTCCTAAATCCCATAAAGCTCCAGAACGTCCATAGCACATAGCACATAGCACATAGCACATAGCACATAGCACATAGCATTAGGACTCAATCTGGACGCTATCCTAGCGTGTTGTGGAACAGGGTCAACACCCAATAACACGTTAAATACAATAAAATAGAATGAAATACGTGTGACGTGAATCACCTAGACAAGCAATGAAGGTCAATCAAATGGCCACGTCAAACCACGATCACAAGTCGTGCCTACCAATAACCGTCTCGGCTGTATGCTAATAAATCTCAGCGTGGGGTGTCGTTTTACCCAACATAACGACCGTTTTTTACGTCTGCGCCCTTACCATTCAACAGTAAAAAAGGCTCTAGAAAGCCCGTTTTCAGTAAGCGTACGATACCGCACTTTTCAAGTGACTATTTTTTAACTAGTATCCACGTTTTCGTTTACGTCATAATGACTCGATTATTCCCCCATAGGGATCATAAAATAATCCACACACTACTAGGAATGGACCAATGAGCAGTTACGATTACATTGTTATAGGCGCCGGTAGCGCCGGATGCGTTTTAGCCAATCGTCTATCCGCTGATTCAAGTAAGTCAGTATTACTACTCGAGGCAGGTGATAAAGACAGTAACTTTATGATCCATATGCCTGCTGGAGTAGGCAAGCTAATAGGCACTGATACAGTCAACTGGTACTACAATACCGAACCTCAGACGGAACTTAATAATCGGCCCTTATTTTGGCCAAGAGGCAAGGTCTTAGGTGGGTCATCTTCCATTAATGGCATGGTCTATATCCGCGGTCATGCCGTCGACTACGATTTGTGGCGGCAACTAGGTCTCGAAGGCTGGAGCTTCGACGAAGTATTACCCTACTTCAAACGTTCCGAGGGTAATGAGCAAGGTGCCGACGAATTTCATGGTGACTCTGGGCCGCTTGGTGTTTCCAATGCAAGCAAGAGCAGCGTGTTGTTTGACGCATTCATCAATGCCGGAAAACAAGCAGGTCATCCTTATACAGATGACTTTAACGGGCCACAACAAGAAGGGATGGGTCCTTATCAGACAACCATAAAAAACAATCGCCGCTGCAGTGCCGCAACCGGATATTTGGTGCCTGCCCTAGGACGACCGAACTTGACGGTCGAAGTAAAGGCCATGACGTCACGTATTTTGTTTGAAGACAAACGAGCCGTGGGCGTTGAATACATTCAAGCTGGACAGACCAAAACGGCCCTTGCCACCGCTGAGGTTATCTTATCGGGCGGCGCAGTGAATAGCCCCCAAACATTAATGTTGTCGGGCATCGGGGATGCCGATGAACTCGGCAAGTTAAACATCCCGGTGGTTGCAAACCTACCCGGTGTTGGCAAAAATCTACAAGACCACTTGGACTGCTCCGTACTAGCGAAATGTACACAGCCCGTCACGCTTGCCAGCCAAAACAATCCGCTGCGAGCACTGCTCACGGGCATGCAATACGTATTTTTTAAATCGGGCCTGGGCGCAACACAAGGCCTGGAGTCGGGGGCTTTCTTGAAAACCTCTCCGGAACTCGACGCACCCGATATACAAATTCATTTTGTCGCAGCCATGATGAAAGATCACGCGAGGGAGAAGGTTAAAGGTCACGGATTTACCGTTCATATCTGCCAATTACGGCCAGAAAGCCGCGGATACATCGGACTAAAGTCAACAAATCCACTGGATCATGCCCTGATTCAACCCAATTACCTCAGCGCCAAAAAAGACCGGGAAGTGCTTCGCAAAGGCATAAAAATGGTGCGTAACATTCTCGCACAGGAAGCAATGAGCCCTTACTTGGGTGACGAAATCGAACCAGGCAATGCGGTGCAATCAGACGCAGAGCTCGATCAATGGATCAAAGAAGTAGCTGAAACTATCTATCATCCAGTGGGAACAGCCAAGATGGGCCACGATGATATGGCAGTCGTCGATGAACGCTGCCGCGTGCACGGTATTAAAGGCTTACGCGTAGTCGATGCTTCCGTCATGCCGACACTCGTGGGCGGCAATACCAACGCGCCGACCATCATGATTGCCGAGAAGATATCAGACGACATTCTGGGTAAAGCAAGATTAGTCGCCGAATCAGTAGTGGTATCTGGAGGCTTAGCAGGCGCAACAGCCTAATGGGTAGAATAAAGGGAGGGAGTTCTGACGAACGACGCCAGACTCTCTTACAATGTTATGCCAAGAACATCTAAGACTTATCTTTTCGTTCTCCAACCTCGCCGCACAGAGTGTTTACCTCGAACAGCCTGGATACCTGGTCGGTCAAATTTGTGCTGAATCGCAAGACGCAAAACAAACAGAGTCGGCTCGAAGAATCGACAAGCACCTCTGCGAAAAGTTCGTGTGATTTATTCTTAAATTAGAGCGTTAATTTTTAATCTACAGGGTGACCGCTTCTGAAAGTGGCATAAACCGAGCTGAGGTCAATATCCAGATGCTCAAAAGGCGTCAATTTACTGAGAGCATTTTCCGTCTGTGCAAAAATGGTTACCGACGACAATCGGCTTGTAAATCGCACCCCCACCCCGGGCAAACATGGTGCCACCACCTCTGGCGGTTTGAGACAATGTTCCAAAGTTCACATTGTAAACCAATGGCAGCACTTCATCTGGAGAGGTATGGAGCTGCGGATGAACGCTAACGTTATAGGGAAACAATTGCATAACGTCTAAAGCCGCATAACCACTAATCGGATCGGGTATTTGATACACAGATTGATAAAAATCGTAGTCGCTGGTAATTTCTGGTCCTTTCGATCGATACAACTCAATGAAGTTTGTTCCCTGTTGGCGGTTGCCCGCAACAAAATAGGGAATAACCCAAGTAAACCAGCGCTGCTGCTTTTGATTGAAATAAAAACCGGCACCCGTGTTAAGGCCACCCGTATCGGTAATGACAGGCTTTGCCATCATTGTGGCGGTTTCTTTGTGCTTAACCCACTTCCCAGGCTCTATCCACAATTCCACGTTATCAAAATTTCCCGTTGCTATTTCCGAAGCGCTACCACGCGCTAATACGCAATCCATACCCGCCTGCCCCACCAGATAAATAGTGTTATTGTTTCCCGCTGCCCCAACCGTTCCGTCGGCGTAGGCTACCGAAGTCGTCCAGGCTACATAACCATTACCATCTGGGAAAGCTTTGGCATTCACTTTTACCAAGGTTTCGGGGAATCGATAATAGTCAATATCCCATTGTAATTGACGGCCATCGACATAGGGTGATTGCCATTTACCATGCGTATCGACACTGATGAGTGTCGTTAAGTCGGTTGTGCTAAAGTTGCTAAAAGCCATGACCAGGAACTTGTTTTCATCGCGAACCCGAATACCGGACAGTGGCCACAGCTTCCAACTGGGTTGTTCGGCATAACTATAAAACGAAGACGGTAGAGTTGCATATTGCGACGAGCTTGGCTGTGTTTCAAAATCGTACAAGTCAGTGTAAGACCAGTAGTATTGAATGGTGTAAGTTAGATCTTTTTCGAAGGGGACTAACCAACCTTCCGAATACTCTGTCGTACGAAATTTATTAAGATTATAAATAGCAAAAGAATTGTGGATAAAATAGGCCTCGGAGCCGCGCTGCCCAAAGAAAGTGTTATACGGTACTCCTTCGTAGTCACCGACGAAACTATCGGAAAAACCCATATAGTATAAATTGTCACCGCCGGTTTCCTCACTGGTGGCCAGCTGGAAACTATACCCTGCATCACCGCCTAACCATTTACCGACGGGAGATGCACCTGCCCCCCCAATGCGCGGCACTGTCATCGGTACCGAACCAATGTCAAAAGGCGTATTAGGCGTTGCATAATAAGCAAAGGGGTAGAGCGAAATCTGCGCTGCGCTATGCAGACCGGTGGAATTTCCAGCAATGCTAACGATCTCATTGTTTTGATATCCCACTCCCATAGCTACAATACTGGCTGAAGTGATACGCCCGTCGCCATCAGAGGTTACTGAGACAAACATACCTTTGCCGCTGCCGCCATCTACCGCCAACGTTTGTTCCGCACTCGGCGTATAGCCGTCTCCTCTTTTAGCAAGGCGCGCCATAAACTGTGGGTAAAGGCCAACCACCGTTGGCGGCTTAATCGCAACAGGAATATTGTCCGTGATAGGGTATTTATAGGTTCCGGAATAATAACTTCCGCCCTTTCCGTCGGAGGTTAGCCACTGGCCATCTAAACCAACGCCCGAAGGCTTCTTCATAAAGGGCGCATAATGGACAGACAAATAAAAGCCTACTGCCCCAGACACTATTGCGACAACCGTCACCGCAAAGAACGCTGGAATTAATTTCATGTTTTGCCTTTTTTATTTTCCATGACGCCAATACAGCATAGCTGTAACACTGTAGCTTGTCAGATGTAATCTCAACTGCCACTACATCGTGCGTGAGACAATCACCACTTCTTCAGTATCTTGTCTATGCTGCCATTTTTATAAAAGTCGAAACAGCATAGAGGCGCGATAAACTCAAAAAGACCGGGTAATTTAAGAAGGCGTTGTGCAGCGAATCCGTCCGACCCTATACAATAGCACTGACTCGCCTATAGTAGAGTAGACTGATCCAGAAAATCCTATTCCCTGAGATTGAGAGGCATTCATTGGACAACCGGCAGATAAGCACGGAGATAAAACAATCTAGGCTTGATAAAATGACGTATTACTCACCTGTGACCGGACTTAACCAAATGACTAGCTTAAAGATAACACCCTATTTCTGTAGTCTATTACAGCCCTTGACGCGGACGAACCCGCTTGTATTTTTGGTGCTTTTAAGCCTATTTCTTTCAACTGCGGTTACTGCACAATCAACACACCACTTGTCCGGTAAAGTGTCGGTAGCTGGGGTGTACAACAACAGTTTCGATTCCTGGCTAGTAGGCAATTGGGGTCGCTTCGAAACCGGTAGTGACTACGGTGAAAACAATACCGACAGTTTCGGCGAGCTACAGCTTCAATACGCTTACGACAGTGAAGCCTTTGGCGTCGAAGCCCATTTTCAATACCGGCACAACTCAGATAACAGTGGCCGGGAACTTGGCTTGGTAGAAATGAAAGCGTTCACCCAACGGGAGCTTGGTGAAAAATGGTTAATGACTTTGACTACGGGTCTTTTCTTTCTGCCCACGACGATGGAAAATGTTGATACTTTCTGGGAAAGCCCCTACACCTTAACTTATTCCAGCATCAATAGCTGGATCGCCACCGAGTTTCGTCCGGTCGGTATCGATTTACATTTTGAAAAAGAAGCCGATTCGGGCCATCGCTTAAGTAGCGCTTTCACTCTATTTGGCGGCAATGATTCAATGGGTTCTCAATTGGCTTGGCAGGGCTGGATGTACCACCATCGGCGTTCGGTATACGGAGAAGAGCTTCCCTTACCGAACTTAAGAGAACTAAAACCAGGCGGAGTTTTCGAGGACCAGTCAGATTTTAGCAGCACTTCTTACGGTAAAGATCTGGACAATAGAATTGGATATGCAATACGCAGTAGTTATAGTATTCCCGACGAGCTCTTCATACAGGCCACCCGGGTTGATAATCGCGGTGACAGAGACCTACATAGCGGTGAGTATTCCTGGGATACGCAGTTTACTATGCTCGGAATGGAATGGCGCCCACTCATAGGCTGGGTAATTGCCGCGGAATTAATGCAGGGCTCAACAGGTATGGGACACTTAACGGGCTCCCATGTTGATGTCGATTTTTGGAGTGGGTATCTTTTAGCGTCTTACAACACTTTGCAGTGGCGATATACCCTTCGACTAGATCGGTTTCTAAATGACGACCAGGATGATACGCCGAATGATCTTAATGACGACGCCGGTGATAGCTACACTGCAGCGCTAATCTGGTCTTATCCGAATACACCTATTAGCGTCGGGTTTGAAGCAATTCGCACGGTTACCGAAAGACGTCGCGCAACACCAAAGGGGTTTTTTAACGATGGTAGTTTTAACCAGTACATGCTGATGATTAGCTATAGCTTCTAAAGAAAATCCGCGTTAGCGGTGTTCTGTTGCGTAGACATACTTGTCTGTTACATAGTACGCCTGACTACACTCGACAACTCGACCGTCAATGTTAATGCTTTCACGCTCGACCATCAGCACGGGTGAACCGGTAGCCAGTTGCAAATGGCTGGCATATTCGTCTGGAATTTGCGTGGCACGGAGTTCGTCGCGCACAGAGACAATACTGATTCCGAATTTCTCCTGGTACAACGTATAGAGAGAATTGGGTATTACCGTTTCTCTGTCGATGTTTGGGAACACTGCCAACGGCAGGATGATCTTCTCCAGAATGACTGGCTCACCCTTTAAAGAGCGCAATCGCACCAACTCGACGATCTGCAACTTCCCTTTTAAATTAAGCTTAGTTCGCTCAAGCTGCGTCGGTGCCCGTCTATCTGACGACAATACTTGGGTATCTGGAATAAGGCTCTCGCCTTCCGATTCACGCAGTCTAAAAAACCGAAATAGAGAACTCTCCTGGGTATGTTCCGCAACATAAGTACCCTTACCTTGTTGTCTCTCAAGCAAGTTTTCGGCAACCATTTGATTTAACGCTTTTCGCACTGTGCCCTGACTTACTCCCAATTCTGCCGCGAGGGCCATCTCACTGGGAAGCGATTCAGCGGGTTTCCAATGTCCGTCTACCAACCTCTGTGTCAACTGATCGTACACCTGTTTGTAGAGTGGCTGGAAGCTAGTGCTTAACGACATGGAGTCACCTTGTTGGAAAAGAAAGTCAACGAAAAATTGTCTGCCTGATAATGGCTTAATCTACGAAACCTATTATCGGGCCACCGCGAGCGACGGTCAATGTTAACCTCGACAATCGACAACGTCAGCGCGGTTTCTCTAGCCGGACGCGAGAAAATGATAAAGTACAGGCTCGGAACGTAGTGTTTTTGTGTGTATGACGTATAGAAGTTGCCGCAGCTCTGAATATTTCGACTTCATCGCACTCTATTTTGTGTTCTTTTGGCACTTACACATGCCAAATAAGATGAACAATCCGAAAAAATCATTGTCATGGCAGAATCGTCGACCTCAAAAAAATTTGTCTTTTAGCATAAACTGGCAGTTTTTCGAACAAATAGACATGACTAATTAGTGAGCACAGAATAATTGAAACTGATATCGAAACTCCAATAAGTGTTGCGACTACAAGAGAAAGCGGCGCCTTTCAAGTTAGGTTTAATCACTTATTCGACACAGTCAGTTTACAGATTAATGACTACATACCGGCACGATCCTGATTGGCAGTGAGATGTTAGGCAGACACATAGAATATCGGGGGGATTTAAAAGAATCTAATCGGAGGGTTTTTCTGGCTACCTGATAAGGCATCAGAGTGATGTTGATATGTTTTTTTCAAAAAAAAATTCCCTCGACATCCCGGTACTTGCATGGGATGCAGAGAGACAAAAGTAAGGCTGCCATTAACGAGCATAATCGCACTCTTTAATGGCGGTCACTATTAGTAATTGAACCGAAAGTTAACACCAAAGTATCTTTCCGCGTCTCTTGGGATTTGATAACGGAAACCATCACCACTGTAGGTAGTCGCATATGTCTCATCCGTTAAATTTTTACCCACTAAAGAAACCGTATACTTTTCTTCAGGTGACCGATAGGTCAGACTCATATTTACGATATCATAATCTGGGAGTAAGACTTCAGGATTGCTGTCTTCGTCCTGGCCAATATTTCCCGACAACTGCTCATCGGTATACACGTACGATGCATTAACTACCCATTCTGCTCCGTTATCCCGCGGGATTGAATATTCACCACTAACAGAATACTTTTGATCCGGTGCGAAAGGTAAGTCGGCGCCCGTTGTAGTTTCCGCATCTGATACTGCTATGCCGCCAATGAACTTCAAGTTCTCCGCAGCCTGCCACATAAAGTCAGCCTCAAAGCCTTCAGTCTCAACATCACCGCCGTTAGTAAAACCGGTAGTAGTCACGCCATCAGACACGTCGAAGTCATTCGCCTGAAAATCATCAATTTTAGTATTGTAATAAGCCAAGCTCAAAAATAACCGATCGCCGGTATACTTATAACCCAACTCAAACGACTCCGATTCTTCTGCATCAATCGGGTTAATATCATTTTCGCTCATGTTATAAAACACATTAAATGCGGGACCTTTGTAGCCTGTGGAGTAAGTTGCGTACACCATATTGTCATCGTTCAAATACATTTGTAAGCCCAATTTACCGGACAAATTGGTATCGCTCGTTGAATCTTCAAAGTCAGTATCAAGAGTCGCTTGTCTAACACCCACACCACGACGACCGTATTCGTCGTTATTACGACGGTTGTGTTTAAACTTCACTTCGTCGTCTGTGTACCGTATACCGAACAAAAGACTGATTGAATCAGTTAAGTCATAACTACCGTCACCAAACAAAGCAAAATTAGTAAATTCGGTACTCATATACGCAGTCGCTGAAACAATATCATTCTGCAAACAGCTCAACCCTAAGCTTGGGTCTGCGGCATTAGCGGCATCGACGATTGCTGTATTGTCTCCAGTCACCTGGCAACTCGCATCGCGAGTAAAGTTTCGCGCAGAATCGATATCCCAATAGAAGCCACCCACCTGCCAGTCGAATGTTTCACCGCCCGCAGAAGACAATCTTATTTCTTGAGATAACTGACGCCATTCTTGGGGCCCAATGTCATGTAACTGGAAGCCCACAGTAGAAAAATTAACAGGCTCGGCCAAGTCACCGTTAATTGAAGTGAAGTCACCCTCACGGAACTCAGTATTATCCCAGGTTCTTCTCGCAGTGATCGAAGTCAGTGTGTACTCACCTATCTCTTTTTCTATCTGCACAGAAAATGCTGTCGTTGCGTCCTGCGTGCGTGTTTCAAAATCATTATCAACTTTCCGTTGATCGAGGTCTAAACTCGAGCCGCCGACAAAAACGCTAGGATCCAAAGGCCGGGAGTCATTCGTTTGTCTGGCAACCAAATCGACGCAACAATCGTTTTTTGCCTCGTAGTCTTCATAAATAACTAATACATTTGTATCGTCAGCTACGCGAAAATCAAACATAGCACGGATGCCGCGCTTGTCGTAACCATTAACCTTTTCGTTGGTATAGACGTTATCGATAAAACCATCAAACTCGGCGTCCATAACTGTTACGCTGGCATTGATTCTATCTGTTAACGGGCCGGCAACCCGTGCTTTCATCTTATATTCATTGTCCTGAAAAAAGGATAGATCGACATACCCTTCCAGTTCATCGGTAGGCCGCTTGGTTACCATATTGACCACGCCGGCCGACGCATTTTTTCCGAATAGTGTTCCCTGTGGACCACGTAATACTTCTATCCGCTCGAGATCATAAAGATCACCGAACGCTTGTCCCGATCGTCCTAGAACCACATTATCGACGACGGTCGATACGCTCGGCTCCGCTCCAATACTGAATGAAATAGTACCAATTCCGCGAACGGTCAGTGCCGAATTTCTCGTCGTGTTACCGGTCCTTATACTAACCGAGGGCACCATAGCCTGCAGTGATTCGAGATTATTAGAAAACGAAGAGTCTATTTGATCGGACCCAAGCACTGATACTGCGACCGGCACGTCGCTTAGTTTTTGCTCACGTTTCTGAGCAGTTACAACAACTTCTTCCAACATAACACTCTGCGCGACAACAGGAGCTTGATAAACAAGACCAGCCGGTGCAGAAAGAATGATAGCTAATGTCCAGCCTGATGATTTTTTCTTAATCATAACCAAAGTCTCCCATTGGTTTATAAGGGGTTTTATATAAGGTTTTATATTAAATGCACAAGTTGCATAAATTATTATTGTCTAACACGCCCAAAACGACAGAACCTCACAGTAGATGAGACAAATCATTCGCTTTGACCGAAGAATAGCATAGACATTTAATGTAATACAGCTTATATCTTATATAAGACTAAAACACTAATGACTCTATTCGGGACACTACGAAAAAATTCAGACAATTAAATTTTTTCGTCACCAGGAAGGCAAATATGAATTATAGAAACTCATAATTCCGTCCGATTACCGAAGTCATCGCTGACAAAAATTCTTAACTTGCCGAATATTGCGGCAAAAAAGCAGACACAATCTCCCCGAAAAAAATCAACATAGACATAGACAGCTAACCTCAATTCCATACCGCTAAAAGCCCAAGAACCGCTCCACACGTAGCTATGACTCCTGAACGCCGGCCAAATAAGTTTCTAGCCTACAGCAGAACAGACGCTTTTAAAGACTCATTCTCTGTAACGATGGTCCCTGTATTGTTGTCGACATATTTCGAATACCTGTGACTCCAACGTTTAACACTGTAATACCAGCCGATCATGTTCGCCGTGACTATAAGAAAAATGGCAGGCCAAAAAAGAGGACCAAACCCACCTACGACGCCGATCGGCGAGAAAAAGACATATAACCCGGCGATACAGGAAAACAAGGTTATGGAAACGGGTAATGCATAGACCCAAGGCACTAGGTCAACTGTCTTCTTTCGCTCAAACTGCCAGGGTGTTTGCAAAGGCTTCAGGTGACCGATGACCAACATAATGGTAATTTCCGTAACGAAAAGAATTGCGTAGAGGTGCAAAAAGTGAATATCAATAACGTCGTCAAACACAAACTGCAGCAATCCATAAGCAACCACATGAAAAATGATAGCTACCTTAGCAGCAAGCCCGGGAACTCGCCGCGTGAACAAACCAATAATCACTACAGCGACGACAGGTATGTTGTAAAAGCCGGTAAAAATTCGGATCACTTGCCACAAGCCCTCTGGTGCAAACTGTAGCAACGGAGCGACAAAAAAAGAAAAAATGGCAATAACGACGCTGGCAATCTTCGCAACCTTTATCATATCTGCATCGCTGACCGGCCCTTTTTTTAGCGGCTCATAAATATCCAGACAAAAGAGTGTTGCGGCGCTGTTTAGTAGCGAGTTAAACGAACTAAATACAGCCCCTAATAGCACAGCTAAAAAGAACCCCGACATATAGACGGGTAAAACATCTTTAATTAATTGCGGAAAAGCAAGGTCGATAGAGCGAAGGCCATCGTCGTATAGATGAAATGCTATGATACCAGGCATCATCATCATAAAAGGCACCAAAATTTTAAAGAAGCCAGAGAAAATAACACCTTTCTGCCCTTCGGCCAGATTCTTCGCCCCTAAAGCGCGCTGAATAACGTATTGATTTGTGCACCAATAGAAAAGATTGGCAAATATCATCCCCGTGAAAACCGTAGCAAAAGGCGTTGGGTCAGTATCGGCGCCAATGGCATTCAGTTTTTCTGTATGTGTTGTCGCAACCGTTTCTATTCCCGATAACACACTACCATCGCCCAAGGCTGCGAAACCCAAAATAGGAACTAGCATGCCAATGAACAATAAACCAAAACCGTTGATGGTGTCTGAAACCGCGACAGCTTTCAAACCACCAAAAACCGCATAAAGACCACCAACCACACCAACAACAAGAATCGTTATAACTAAACCCTGACTATAACCAACGTCGAGTAACTCGGGAATATTAAATAAACGCATTACAGCAATTGAGCCCGAATACAATACAGACGGAATGGTAACTAGACCATAACCAACCAAAAATAGAACAACGGTTAAACGCCTAACATCATCATCAAAACGATTGCGTAAAAACTCTGGTAATGTAGCAAAAGCGCCCGCCAAATATTTAGGCAAAAATATCAACGCCATGACAATGGTACTAACGCCAGCGGTGACCTCCCAGGCCATGCTACTCATATTAAAACCAAAGGCTGAACCATTAAGCCCAATAAGCTGTTCGGCAGACAGATTGGTCAACAGCATGGACCCGGCGATGAATACGCCAGTTAAGCCTCTTCCTGCTAGGAAATACCCTTCTTTTGTATTGACTTCTCCTTTCGTTTTTTGATAGGAAATCCATGCCACGACAGCCATGAAAAAAGCACAGGAACCAAAAGTTAACAGGATGTCATTTGAAGCCATAAGTACATGTTCCCGCCGGTAGGCGTTTATTTTTATTAAATGTAATTAAAACGTTAGTTACTCATTCCAGTACTGATCAATCATATTTCGGTTTAGCAATTCATCCGTATGTTGAACCTCGGGCCCCAAAGGAATTGTTTCTCCTGCACGGACAAACACTGCCATTTCATTGAGTGCAAGGGTTAAGGACCGACAGCCACCGCCAACAACCACTTCGCCGCTGGGGAATCGCTGCCAGTTGCCAGCCGGCAGATAGAAATCGACACCTCCACCGGGCTGCAGGCATGGCACTATGAGCATGTGCTCGCCAAACATGAACTGGCCTTCAAACGCCCATGCGGCCTTGTCCTCCGGAAACGCCAGCACCATCGCGCGTTGGACCGGCAAACCTAATTCACTGGCAGAATGCATAGTTTGAAGCAGGTAGGGAATTAACTGATATCGCAATTTTAAAGCAGAAAACACGGCACTCGCGGCCTCTTCGCCGTAAGACCAAGGCTCTCGCTGACCTATGCCATGCAACCTCAAATGCGCCGAAAAAACCGACAATTGAGCCCAGCGAACGTATAATTCCGGATCGCGCTGATCACCATAAAAACCTCCCACGTCGGTGGCGTAGTAAGGCGCTCCAGAAAGGCCCCACGAAAGCCCCCCACGCAAGCTTCCCGCTAAACCGCCCCAATCTGCCTGAGGGTCGCCGCCCCACTGCGCGGGGTAGCGCTGAGAACCGGTCCACGAGGAACGACTAAAAAGAAAAGGGCCCGACTTACAATACATCTCAGCTGCTTCGTAAACGCAGCGGTTATATAGTAGGGCATAGGTATTGTGTAAAACGTCTCCATGGTCGCCATTATAGGCCACCATATCCGCCTCTATTTGCTCCCCAAAGTCGGCTTTAATCATGTCTACGCCTAAGTCGAACAAAGGCTTATGGCTGTCGCGCCAGAACGCATACGCGTCGGGGTGAGTGAAATCTACAATCCCGGACTCAGGTAGAGGCGTTAACACTTCGCCAAAGCAACTGGTGTCCCAGCTGTAGCGATAAGGCTCGCCACTTCTCCTGTCTTTCAAAAGCCACCCCTGTTCAGCCATATGCTTGAACAGGGGGTTTTTGACGGATACTAGCGGATATTCCCAAACGCAGATCTTGAAATTCAGTGATTTTAATTCTGCTATGACGGCCCCGGGGTTCGGATATCGTTTTGGATCCCATTCAAACGCGAAACGGGTATCGGTATCTTGCCACGCCCGACCGTCAAGAGTGATCACGTCACAGGGCATCTTATGCTCGCGCACTTCACGAGCTGTCGACAATAATTCGTCGACATCTTTATAATAGGCCTTGGACAATATGGCTCCCAAGCTCCACAACGGCGGCACTGGCGAACGCCCCGTCAAGTGGGTATAGCTTTCGAGCATCGACGCGCCGTTTTCTGCATGTAATAAAAAGATATCTGCCGAGTTATCTTCTACTAATACACCGTACGATCGTTGCGACCACGGTGCAAACCCGACTCCATGGGAGACCGCTGCAGGCGTATGTACAAACACCCCCCAACCGTTCGGACTCCAAGCAAAGGGCGTATTCTTATAGGATATTTCTGCGTTAACACCTAGCGCATCGTGATTGTAAGAACGTACCAGCTGACCCCGTTTATCGAGACGCCCCCACTTTTCTCCCAGGCCGTAAACTGGCTCACTAGACTGCAAGTCGAAACTGAAAAACCAGCCCTCGTTAACTCTTGCCACCGGCGGCAGGCGAAACTGCCGGACAAAATGTCCGTCAGTTGCAGATCGCTGGATACACTTTGTGCCCTGCGACAACTCAAAGGAAAGTGGTTTGTGTGTTAACTTTAGTCGGTAACCAGCACCGCTAATGACCGTTAAACCTTCGGCGCTTTCAATAGCCAGCTCAACACCCACGGGCTCGTCGATCAACATACCGTACTCAGCGAATTGGCATTCACCAAAACGTAAACGAGCGCCAAAAGTGTGTAGTGAGATAGTTAACGGCTCCTCACTGGTATTAATCGATACTTCAGTCGGGGAAATCCGCTGAGCGGTTCCGCAAACAGACAATTGCGGAAAGTCGTCCCATTTCGGGGCAGAGGAATTAAAGCTAACCATCTTTACAAACTCCAAACAGGGTTTTGGTAACACCCACCCTTTTCTCAAATATACCCAGGTCGCGAAAGCCCGATAATTCCTGCCAATATTTCGCCGCGCAACATAAATTACCAGCCTTGTAATGAGGCTCAACTTTTTATTCTTATATAAGTTATAAGACAAGCTATAAGACAAGTTATCTCGACGCAAAACAAAAGTCAATAAAAGCAAAAATATTGGACAGCCGATACGATCGACGCACCCTAACCCAAACCCTTGGCACGTGAACAATTGCGAACCGAGGTCGCTAACAAAAAACAAGCCAAGCTGCTCAATGTACCAACGGGAACCTCTCGTTTACACGTTGACCGCATTGCGCTCACGATTCACGGACAAGCAGTAGAATGGCGCTCGAGCGCCATGGATACGCCGAGCTTTTCCTATGCTGTTGTAGTGAGATAACTCGTCGCTCAAATTTGCACCGTCTTCCTCGCCAACAAAAATTACATGTTAGTTTGCAGCGCGTCTTCGGCGTGTATATTAACCCCTTTGTCAATAAAAATAATCGCATCGTGAATAGTGGAGAACATACAATGCTGGTTCATATGGCCGTGCATTGAAGAAGCACTGAGCGCATCTCTGACCGGCCCAATAGCGTTACTGATACAAAACTCAATATTTTGGGCTCTGAAATTTTCGATGACTTGCTGTAACATCAATATTGCAGTGGCATCGACACTATTCACGGCCTCGGCATCAAAGACGATGAACTTTAGTGAGTCGCTCTTTCTCGACTTAACCCATGTATACAGTTTCTCGACAAAAAAATCCTTGTTAGCGAAGTAAAGTGGAGCATCAAAACGGAATATCAGTACGTCATCACGCACAACCGCCTCACTAAAACGGTTAACATTTCGAAATAGCCTTCCCCCTTGAATTGCGCCCAGCTCGGTCATATGAGGGTTCGCTGTATTATAGAGCACCATGAAGATAGACAAGGTAACGCCTATTAACAGTCCCTGCTGCACACCCAGCAGCAGCGTAATCGAAAACGTCGCGAGCAAGATGTAAAATTCTCGTCGGTTTTGTTTCATTAAATCTCTCATTAGATTTAATTTGAAGAGCCCAGCGACA
>JBLHNZ010000030.1:0-16387 GCA_047623245.1 Oceanicoccus sp.
CGGTGAGTCCCGGCGCCGCGATATTTTTCAAGCATGCGGACGCCTTGTTTCGACACTGGAATTACCGTTATTCCCGCACGGCCGTTGCGTGTGTTTTAGGGGACATTTTTCGTCGTTTAAAGTCCCTAAGATCTTCAAGTATCATGATGGCTGACGGTACGACTAACAATGTGACGGCAGTCGCGAAGATAACCCCAAAAGCTAGCGAGATAGCCATTGGTACTAGAAATTGTGCCTGCACACTGCGATTCAGCATCAACGGCGCCAAGCCCGCAAACGTCGTCAGTGAGGTTAATATAATAGGGCGGCAACGCGAAACAACGGCTTCCAACACGGCCTCATTAAAGGGTAGTCCGTTATTTTTACGTTCATTAAGGTTGTGAACCAGAACCAAACTGGAATTGACGACCACACCGGAAGCGGCGATAAAACCTAAAACGGACATCATGGCGAGACCGGCAACGAGTCCGAAGCTTTTCATGATTAAGTGCCCCCAGATGGCTCCAACAAATGCAAATGGGATCACGCTCATTATTACTAGAGGCTGCGAATAAGACTTGAGAGGAATCGCCAATAGCGAAAAAATAATAAATAGTGCCAAACCAAATAGGGGTATCAAGCTGGCCATAGCTTCACTCTGTTCTCGTTGTTCGCCTTCCAAGCTGTATGCGACCCGTGGGTAATCTGCCATTATTTCTTGTACCGAGCCGCCGCTCAAGTCGGAGATGACTTCGTTAGCTGTAATCTGGGTGCGGTCGACATCGGCAACAACATTAACGACTCGACGTCGATCTGAGCGCTTGATCGATGAAAAACCTCGGCCTAAGTCGGTTTCCGCAACCGTATTAAAAGGTACTTCCTTGCCGTCGGCGGTTCGTATTCTCATGTTGTTCAAAGCGGACAGTGATTTACGTTCGTCTTCGGTATAGCGAACCATGACGCGGACATCGTCTCTTCCTCGCTGAATTCGTTGTACTTCTTCGCCGTAGAACGCTTGTCTCATTTGTCGAGCTAATGTCGAGAGCGACAAGCCCAGAGACTCGCCAGCAGGAGAAATGTTGAGTTTTAGTTCCTGTTTACCGTTTCGAAATGAATCGGTGATATCGATAACACCTGGATACTCAGCGAGCTTCGCTCTTAATTTTGCCGCGACGACTCTCAATTCATCTAGGTCATCACCTTCCAGCTGGAGGTCTATGGCATTGCCGACGGTGAACAGAGAGGACTGGAATTTCAATTCAATAGCGTCGGGGATTGAACCCGATAGCTCGCGCCATCGATTGGCCACTTCGCGGGTTTCGATGTCACGGCTTTGACTTGGGGAAAGTTGCAAGGTCACTTCGCCCAGATGAGCGCCCGAACTGCCGCTGCCTCCGCCACCGGGTCCACCACCAGCATTGGAAGAAGGGTGGCTGCCGACTGCGGCTAAAATGTGGGTGACGGGCGATGCATCAGGGTACTCTTCCTGGAGCTGGGCTTCAATTTGTCGAGCGGTATTTTCTAGATGAAGAACCGCTTTGTTGGTTATCGACGCCGGTGTTCCCAATGGCATCGTTAACTTGGCGATGACTTGATCTGACGCTAAGGGAGGAAAAAAGGAGAAGGGGAGGCGTCCGCTGGCAACAATTCCAATGGCGGATAACAGCGCTACAAAAGCCAAAGAAACGACGACATACCGCACTGCAATAGCTTTACTGGCCAAGGCCCGAAATTTTACATCTATCAATTGTTCTAAAAAGTTGGCAAAACGCGATTGCAACATAATAACCCGCTCTGCAAAGGGCGCGAATATTCCGAGCAGGTATAAACCAACTAACAAAGAACCGGTGGCAATCGCCATGGCCAGGTAACTGCGGAAGTCCCAAGCAAACTCGAGTAATAGAATACCCACGATTGGAATTAACAACAACCCAACTTCCCCCGACGGACTTTCGACGCTCTGATGCCCTAGGTGGGAGGGTAGAATGAGCTGGGATTCTATAAGCGAGAAGATCAAACAACAGAGCACCACCATGGAAATAATAGACTGGATTTGACCGCTCGTACCTGGACCGAGCATCAAGGGCATAAACGCTGCCATTGTCGTTAATACGCCAAAAATAACGGGAATTGACACTTGTTGCGCCCCAGAAATAGCCGCAGTGAGTAAGTTTTTTTCTCTTTGCTGAGTAGCGTGGATGTTTTCTCCCACGACTATCGCATCATCAACCAAGATACCGAGTACCAAAATAAATCCAAAAAGAGAGATTGCGTCAATAGACAGGCCGAGGATTGAAGCAAGAAACAGAGCGCCCAAAAATGCGACAGGCACTCCAGCGCTGACCCAAAATGCTAATCTTGGGCGTAAAAACATGGCGAGCAAAATTAACACCATTAGAAAGCCCTGACGGGCACTACCTAACAAAGTATCGAGACGATCTCTCAGCAATGTGGAGTTATCGTTCCACACAGTTAACGTTACACCTTCTGGTAAACGTTCATCTGCCGTATCTAGATACGCGTTAACAGCCGCGGTAATCTCGAGAATGTCTTGTTCACCCACCCGTGAAACTCTAATAATGGCGGCGGGCGTTTCGTTAAATCGGAGTAATTGGTCGGTATCTTCAAAGCCATCGACTACGGTTGCTACGTCCTTTAAATAGAGGCGTGTTCCGTCATCACGAGTCAAAATGACGAGTTTCTCGAAGTCATTACCCCAATAAGCCTGTCCTTTAGTCCGTAGCAATATTTCACCGGCGGAGGTTTTTATAGAGCCGCCTGGTAAGTCCAGAGAACCTAGACGTACTGCTTCGGCAACTTGATTGAAGGACAAGCCGTTGCGTTTCAACGATTCCTCGGAAACTTCAATAGATATTTCATAAGGGCGTGTATTGGTGAGCGTTACTTGCGTCACTTTTGGTAAGGCTGCTATTTCATCTCTTACCCGTTGCCCCAGTACTTTTAAGGTTCGTTCACTCTTTGGCCCGGTAATCGCGATATCCATGACCGAACGTATAGGTGTCACTAGGTTAATGGTGGGCTTTTCGGTTTCCTCCGGGAATGTATCAATGGCGTCGACGCGGTTTTTGACATCATCCAGTGCTTTAGCCGTATCGATATTTTCAAGTAATTCAACTGAAACGGAGCACAGACCTTCATTGGAGGAGGATGATATTTTCTTTACTCCTTCAATACCATCGAGAGCTTCTTCAATACGAATACATACGCCTTCTTCAACTTCTTCGGGGGCCGCACCCAGATATAAAACACCGACATTGATAATGTCGATATCAAGATCCGGGAAAGATTTTTGTGGCATACGAGATACAGCGAGTAAGCCCGCTAAGACCACCAGCATCAGCAGCAGGTTTGCAGCGACGTTATTGTTGGCGAACCAGGCGATAGGTCCTTTCATGATTCTGCCACCAGTGAGGTTTCACGAGTGTTGTCTAAACGAACTTGCATGCCCTCGAGCGGACTATTTAGCGCTGAAACACAGATTTTTTCACCGGTTTTCAATCCAGCGTTTATATAGACCTTGTCTTGTGCGATTCGAAGTACTTCAACAGTTCGAAAGCGCAGTTTGTTTTCTTTATCGACAACAAGAACTTGTGAGTTCTCTCGCAGTGCCGAGCGCGGTACGATGACGACATTATCGACGTTAATACCCTCAATTTCGGCCTTAACAAACAAGCCAACGGACAAAGGGGGCTTATCATTTTCCGTAGCGTAGGGGCGCACCACCTGTGCAACAATATTTATCATTCGCGTACGAGGGTCCAATTCGCCTTCGGTTCGCACAACCTCACCTTGCCATTGGTGTTCGGCGCCGGCAAAGCGAGCGCGTAATGTCACCGGTATCTTCCGTTCCAAGGTATTGCCGTTGACCAGTAAAGGGAGGTCCAGGAACGCCAGCTCTTCATCGTGAATGGGTAATCTTACTTCTGCAATATCCGTAGCATATAAGCTGGCAAGCGAAGTTCCTCGACCTACAAACTGACCAATATCTATGTTTTCTGAACGAACTCGGCCGTCGTAGGGAGCCGTTAGTTGTGTTCGGTCCAGATCTCGTTCGGCACGAGCGAGTTTGGCCTTTGATTCTCTCAGCGTCGCTTCGGCAATTCGCAAGCGATTTCGAGCATCATCCATTTGCGACTCGCTGATCGATTGCTTTTTTTCCAGGTCTTTCTGACGAGCGTAGGTTCTACTGGCGTTCGACAAGTCACTGCTAGCTCGTGCCAAATTAGCTTTGGCTTGTTCGAGAGCCACTTCATAGTCCAGAGGGTCAATACCTAGCAATACGTCTCCCTTTTTAAAGAAGCCACCGGATACCATGGTTGGCGACATCGCTATAATACGGCCGGACACTTCCGCGACTAATTGACTCTCGGACCTTGGCGCTACCGTGCCATGGGTCGAGGTGCTCAACTGAACGCGCTGTAGATTCACTTCTAGAACGCGAACGAGCGGCGCGTTGCTTACTAGGGGTCTGGATTCTAGCTTGGGCCCCGTCGCAATCAACAATGCAGCTAAAGCAAAACCACCGATGATGATGAATAGAGGTAACAAAATACGTTTCACTGAGTTATTCCTGCAGTTATAAATGAGAGGAGCCTTTCAAAGCCGTCCTCGGGAGGCCCCAGCCGATCGCCAACAGCGCTTAAAAGAGGGCTGTCGTGGGGTCGGTCAAAGTTAAGTAGTTGAATCATAGCGCCTATCGTGAAATGAAATCGCCATTGCAAGTCGACGACATCGACATCGGGTAAGGCCAGTTGCAATGCGTCGATAAACCGGCTTGCCGTAATGCCAAATTCCTTCTCCAGTAAGGGGCGGGTTATAAATTCCGGTTCGCCATAGACGCGTCCCATCAGTTTCGGAAGAGCTTCACTGACACTGCCATCGCGCAAAGGAGATAAAAAGACCGTCATGATACTTTCGACCGATATGATCCGATCACTGGCAAGAAGAGTATCCAGCGCTTGAATTCGTTTTTCGGTTATCGGCTGTACGTGCCGATGTACTGTTGCCGCAAAAAGGCCTTCTTTAGAGCCAAAGTGATAATGTGTCGCTGCGAGATTGACTTGGGCTTCAATGGCAATCGACCTGAGAGACGTTGCCGAAAATCCCTTCTTTATGAACAGCAATTCTGCAGCGCACAGAATTTTGTCTTTTGTTTCGTTCGGGACGTGATGGGTTTTCGTTGATTTATGCATGTTTTATCTATGAATTATTCATTCAAACGATCGTTTGAAAAACAATATCATTTATTTGTTCGCTGGCCAAGCAAATTTTTGTCGATTTCTATAGTTTAAAGGCGTGTTTCTTGAAAGAAATTATCTTTCTCGAGGGAGTATTCCAAGGAGTGGTCGCTATGAGAGCGGATCACAATCGTCGGTGTTTGCCAAAACAGACAACGAAGATAGCATTCCACAGAACCTTTAGAGCGTTTTTTTAAACGTGGTATGCGTATCATAAAGTACAAAAGCTGATGTTTGTTTACTTGTGTGATTACACCCTTTTTTTGCACGCGACTTATTGAAGGGAAAAGCAGTTGACTTTTCTATCTGGTCAACTGCTCTATATGTTGAGGTAGATTAACCTCAGAACTTATAAGCGGTCGAAATCCACAGCTTGTCTGTATCGACACCATAGTTGTCTGCGTCATATGTGGAGTATTTGATGCCGACACTTACACCACTTTTGTAAGCCTTTGTAAGACTTACTCCCAGTTCGTCACCGTAGTCCGTCGAATCTTCATCGGCGCTAAAGTCGTGGTATACAAGAGTCAATTTCGTCCCAAGTAATTTCCCGCTTGCTACAAAATAAAGGTCTTCGAGTCCATCGGGCATGGCCGCGGGATTAAAGGTGCCGCCCAAAAAAATGTCATTCCAGCCGTTAAATTTGTGCAGCGTTGCAAGAGGGGTGGTAAAACTTGCTAAGCCATCGTCTGAGCCCAGAACTTCTTGGCCAATTTTAAAGGTCATTCCCGAAACGATGGCACCTACTTCGAGCATCATATATTCGGTGTCGAAGTCGATGCCACTGTCTTCGATCGACTGACTCGCATATTCTACCGCGTACATAAACTTGATATCCGAATCCGTTGCACCACTGAGGCTGACGCCGACGGTGTCGGATTGTTCATCACGTGTATCGTCGTCTAGCAAGTATGCGTATCCAACTAACTTTCCCAAGGCAGTTTTATAGGAAGCGTTGAATAGAATGTCACTAGACTCGGCATCCAGATCTTCTCCGAATATTCGGTTGCGCTGGTCGATGTAAGCAATGTCGATGCTTAAGTCTTTCATTGGAGACAACTGTACTCTGAGTGCATCGAATGTTTGACGATCCTGGCGCCAACCAACGTGACCGAGAAAACGATGTCCGTCCAGAGTGAGAACTTGTCGGCCAAGTTTTACGGTATAGTTGCCGTCCTTGTACTGTATAAACGCTTGGTCTATTTCGGTAACTTCCGGGTCGGGAATGAGGTTACTTTCATCGTCAACACCGAATACATCTCTCACATCTTCGATTTCGATCAAAGCTGTAAAACCGC
Source organism: Oceanicoccus sp. (assembly GCA_047623245.1). Lineage (GTDB taxonomy): Bacteria > Pseudomonadota > Gammaproteobacteria > Pseudomonadales > Dasaniaceae > Oceanicoccus. Next base: position 6,536 of record JBLHNZ010000030.1, read on the forward strand.
GATAGGGATTTGTTTTAAATCCCAAACGCGAGCGCAATGTTAGTCCGTCACTATTCACTGCCCCCGCTTCGACATCTTCATAGCGCAGACGAAAATCACCGGTCACAGTGGACTTTTTCAACGCTTCGGCAAAGGTGTCTGCCGCAACAAATGAGGATCCGTAACTTAGGCCTGTGATAAGTGCAGCGCAAGTACACTTTTTAAATGGTGTCATGAGTTTCTCCTGATCAATATAATATTTTACTGTTACTTAATCGTTGACATATATTTTGTAGACAAAAGTGAAAACTAACTCAAAGGACCTCCCCTTTTTTCAAACCAATGGGAAATGTGTTGATGTATTCGTTGGGTTTTTTCCCGTCGAAAATTAATCCATCAATGAAGTCGCCCTGGGCTTTCTTAAACCCGTCTTCTGTAGCAAAGTCAGGAAAGTCTTTGGACATTGCAATTTTTTCCGAAATCAGGGACTGTGCCGCTTTGGTGTAAATATCAGGTCGATAAACTTTCTTCGCCATATCTATATACCAATCGTCTGATTTTCCTTCTGAAATTTGTCCCCACCGACGCATTTGAGTTAGGGTCCATATCGCGTCTGAGTAATAGGGGTAGGTGGCGTTATGACGGAAAAAAACATTAAAATCTGGGACATCGCGTTTATCACCTTTTTCATATTCAAAGGTACCCGTCATACTGTTGGCAATTACATCGTAGTCTGCACCGACATAATTCGACTGCGACAAAATTTTTACTGCTGCAGGACGATTCTGATTATTGTTTTCGTCGAGCCACATTGCGGCGCGAATGAGTGCACGAGTTAATCGAATAGTCGTGATAGGATATTTTTCCGCAAACTGGGCTGTAATACCGAATACTTTTTCAGGATTATTCTTCCATATTTCGTAATCGGTTATAACCGGAACACCAATGCCTTTAAATACTGCTTGTTGGTTCCAGGGTTCGCCGACACAGTAACCATAGATGGTACCCGCTTCCAATGTTGCGGGCATTTGTGGTGGCGGAGTAACAGAAAGAAATACTTCGGCGTCGATTTTCCCCGACACATCGCTCTTGTGTGGAGCGTAGTACCCAGGATGTATGCCGCCGGCAGCGAGCCAATAACGAAGTTCATAATTGTGCGTGGAAACCGGGAAGACCATTCCCATGTTAAACGGTTTTCCTTCATCTCTATATTTTTCTACGACAGGCTTGAGCGCATCGGCCTTAATAGGATGTACGGGCCGGCCGTCGGGCATTTTCGGAATATTTGGCTTCATTTGTTGCCAAATGGTATTTGATACGGTGATACCGTTTCCATTTAGATCCATAGAAAACGGTGTAATAATGTGTGCCTTAGTGCCGTACCCCATAGTAGCTGCAATAGGTTGTCCGGCTAACATATGTGCACCGTCGAGACGACCGTCAATAACTCCATCTAGCAGAACTTTCCAATTTGCTTGTGCTTCTATTGTTACATAGAGTCCTTCGTCCTCAAAATAACCATTCTCATAAGCGATGGCTATGGGCGCCATATCAGTTAATTTTATAAATCCAAACGTGAGTTCTTCCTTTTCCGGATAGCCTAGCTTTTCCGCCAGTACAGGCGTATTCACTATAAGGCAGCCAGCGGCTATTGAAAAAATAATTTTTTTTGATCGCGCTAATAAATTTCGTATCCTTGTCTCTTTTTTTCGCACTATATACTTCATTTTTTTCTCCGATCAGATGTTAAATAGATGGGTTTAATAAAGAAGCTTTTGCAACCCCTGTGCCAAAAAAACTCGCCGAAGAAAATAATCAATTCGTGGTTTAATTGGGTGCGTCTGAGTGACGCTAGTGAGTCATTTAAGTGCAACAAGGATCGATTGTCTGGTTCGAACTCATTTATTGGGAAAAAAGAATGTAACTGGACCCTTTTCATGCGCAGTGGTATGTTCCGAATTCTACAGTGCCGATCGTTTATAGAGCAAAATGACAAGTTTGTACTTGAGTTGCGTTATTTTGGAGCGTTCATTTTTTTGAGGGAAAACAGGAAAGAGGACTCAATACGCGACGAAATCGGGTGTTAGTGTGCTTCTAAAGTTTGATCAGCGATTTGTAGCTTATTTTTTCTTGTTGTTCTATGCCTTTCTCTATCGCAAGCCAGTGGGCGTTGATGATGCTGGTCGCTAACGAAAAAACCGAAGCGCTATCTATGACAATTTCCCGAGCGTCTAGAATGGCTAACTGGATCGTTAAGATAAACCTCGTTAAAGGTTTTTCTTGCCTGCTAATAGTATCGTTACCGCTTGTACATTTCTCATATAGTTGGCCGAGGGATTGGTGCTCTCGAAAAATTTCTTTGAGCAAGTATGAAATTTTGCTGCGACTGTCTGTTTCGCAAATTTTACTCACGGCAGCGTTAGTACTCAGCCCACGTAGTTTAGCCAGATTTTCTATGGCGTTTGGTATTCGGATCAGCAATAGCTCTAACAATAATCTATTGCTGTCGTCTTCAAGGTCGATACAGGGTAGTAGACTGGACTGCATAAAGGTTCGAAGCAATGTGTTAATACGGTGTACTAAATGACTGTGAAATTCGAAGTTATTTAGAATTTGGTCTCCCTTCCACCCAGCTATAACTGTTCTCCAATCATTACAAATATTTTCGACGTCGACAACTGGGCCATAGTGTAGCTGCTGGAATTTCGATTCTTTGATAATACGCAAGGTTTTTTCGACAGCTATCTCTTGTTTTTCCGCGAGAAGTAGAAAACTTGGTTCGCCGCTAAGATAACCCATAGTCGCCCCCCGATGATTTTGAACAGCTTTCGTCAAAAAACAGAGTAGCTTTATTGCTGTTAAGCTTCTGATATTTTGATCGAACTGCGGAATAAGTGAGTCATTCTGGGGCAGATTCTGAATATACGAGTGCATGTTGTGAGTCATAATGGCGCTATCTTGGTTATTATCAAATATTCAAGGTCCCTGTTACGTGCGAGACATTCATAGTGATACGCTCAGCAAATTGTGCGCCAATTCCCCAATAGTGCCCGAAACTAAAAAGGCAATGAAATAGAGAAACGAGTTTCCCGTTAGTCTGTTTGCTTCTCGGTAATAACAGACAAATAAAACTTTCATTCGACGAGTTGTGGTGAAGGTGCCGTGTCGCAATTGGAAAGAGGTAACTGCGTGCTGAGGAGCGTGAAAGTGATTCGAGTGAGTTGTTTTGTCAATGCTTTCAGACTAATGATCACTTCAGCCCAGAACGTGCAGGTACGGTCGAATCGAACAAACTACATGAGGGACTGCCGGTTTTTTGCGAGTGGGCGTGAATTGGGTCGTAATCATGCAGACGATGAATGGCCAGAGGACGGGTTTTTTGTCGCCATTACGCCGGAATTACCTGCGTGATCGAGGTCTGATTTCCGATAAAAAAAGTCATCTATTGACCCGTCTTTCCGACGCGAGCTGAGGATCTATTGTGCGGCAGGCCCCCATTTTTTTGCGCAATTACACAACGCCTAAAACGGGTTGCGATAAAGAGTCTACTTGAAGACTGTAATAGGTAGAGCCGCCTAGATACCCATCATCAGATACCGTTGAGAGGTATCATTGATAGCTGCCATCCTCAAGTACAATCCCCATGGACTATTTACAAGTGCCGTTCATAGGTACTTTCAAAAACCGACTCTAAGTAAAAATGGCCTTCAGAATGAAGAAGAACACAATGGCCAACCCGGCTCCCGCGGGGAGAGTGATCACCCACGACATGAAGATTGTACCTATAACGCGCAGATTTAAGGCGCCTATTCCGCGCGCGAGGCCAACGCCTAAAACTGCGCCAACTAGGGTGTGAGTGGTTGAAATGGGCAAGCCGGTGCTGGAGGCCAGCACGACGGTTGAGGCGGCTCCCAGTTCGGCGGCGAAACCGCGACTTGGCGTAAGTTCAGTGATTTTTTTACCGATGGTCGCCATGACGCGAAAGCCGTAAGTAGCTAGACCAAGAACGATACCGCCACCACCGAGAAGTAGGATCCAGCCCGGTACCGATGACTCTTTTGCTACCTCTCCGCCGCTGGAGACAATACTGACAATCGCGGCCAAAGGCCCAATTGCATTGGCAACATCATTTGAACCATGGGCAAAGGCCATCGCACAAGCGGTGAAAATCATTAGGATAGCGAAGACTTTCTCGACATTGGCAAAACGGTTTCCACTGGCTGGTATGTGGTCCTCAGTGATTCTATTGAGGAGGATTTTTCCTAGCCCGGCTACAATAATGCCCGCTACCGCTGCAACGGGTATTGCGTTGGCAAATTTGCTTCCAAGTCCCATATCGATGTCAACACCCAGATGCTTAAGACCTTTCAGCAGTGTCACCATGACAATCATAAATCCAACGAAAAACATATAAATCGGGATATATTTTTTTGCATTTCTGAATGGATCGGGGGTGTCAAGAATGAGTTTTTTAACGCTCACAAAAAGACCAAAGGATATCGTCCCAGCCATGACTGGCGAAACTACCCAACTGGCGACAATGGTACCCACTTTGCCCCAAATAACAGCGTCCATCGATATACCGACGGCCGCAAAACCGACGAGTGCGCCAACGATCGAGTGAGTGGTAGAGACCGGCCAGCCGAAACTCGTGGCAATCAACAACCAAATTCCAGCCGCTAAAAGCGAAGACATCATGCCGAAAACGAGTAAGTCCGGTGATTCGACGAGCAGAGCGGGGTCAATGATCCCTTTCCGAATGGTCGACGTGACTTCCCCTCCAGCCAGATAGGCTCCGGCGAACTCAAAAATCATCGCAATGACAATCGCTTGTTTTACCGTTAGGGCTTTAGACCCAACTGACGTTCCCATAGCATTGGCAACATCGTTGGCTCCTACGCCCCAAGCCATAAAGAAACCGAATATACAGGCCGTAATCAGTAAAATGTTACCGTATTCAGCAATAATGAGCATGTGTTAACTTCCTATCAGGAGCGACGACCGTTGTGATTCGGTATCAGAGGCTGAAAAAAATACTTTTATAAAGTGGTTAGTTTTTTATCGGGCGATAAGTAGTTGCAAGCGACTACCGACTTTTTGAGCACGGTCGGCAAGCTCACCAATGCCATCGATGATCTTATAGAGAAACATAACATCGACAGCATGCAGATCTTTTTCTAGTTTAAAAAGTGCGGCACGAATTTTAATTTCGGTTTTATCATTCACGTTCTCAAGACGATCGAGTTCTTTGATCAGTTTTTCTACCAGCTTGACCTCGCGGCCACTAAAACCGGTTTCAACAAGCTCATCCAGTTCATTGATGGCTTTAAGGGCTTGTTCGGATGTCGCCACAGACTCTTTTATGAATCCGAGCAAACTGTCGGACATCGACTCGGGAATCTTCATCTTACGCCCGAGCATCAGGCCCGATACGTCTTTAGCGGCATTGGCGATTTTGTCCTGCATTCTCAGCATATCGAGTAAGTCGGTGCGAGGTACGGGCAAAAACAAATTTTTCGGCAGGTTGATTCGAACAGCACTTTTTAGTTTGTCGGCTTCATTTTCCAGTTTAGCCAGCTCTTTGCGCTTTTCTGCTGCAAGCTTCCAGTCACCGGATCGCGCAGCTTCAAAAAAGGGTATCAGCGCCTGCGCGCAACTGTGAGCTTTGGCCATATGGTCTTGAATAGGCTTAAATGGTGACTTACCAAACATATTGCCAAAAGGGTTTCCGATTGCCACAGACTGTCTCCGCTAGTAATTTTCGCAAGTATAATCACTTAAGATCAATGAATACACGCTTACACTCAAATATTTAGCAAAATTGCTGGTTTATAAAGTCTTAAACCGTTGTCGGGGCTATTTGACCGTGTGTGAGTGGGCAATACCGATAGTTTGCGATTATTATCTGGGGCGCTAGATGGCATTTGAGTCTTGTGACTGTGTTCGGTTTAGTGCTTTAACAGCGAACATTACTGAGCTATTCTAACAGCGAAGTTGTATTCCATGCCGTAAACCACGACTGAACACCAATTTGTGCGACTATATATACAATTTTAGAAAAAGTAGAGTGAGCTATTATAGAAACTTACGATAACCGGTATTGTCATTGAGAAGCGAGGTATACGGCAGTGGAAGGCGCTACAAACGGATTGGCGGGAGGAGGGGAGCGGGTACTCAACCTGCGAGTATTAATGGACAATTTGTTGTCCGACGGACTGGTTAGTAGAGACGACCAATTTCGCTTGTTGAATAACACCCGCAGCAAAGATCAGGCAACAATGCATCCGCTTTTGTATATCGCCAGCCAGAATCTGTCGGACGCCAGCAAATCAAACGCTACCCTGGATATGGCACATTTGCTCGGTTGGTTGTCGACACGAGTCAATCAGGCCGTTTTTCATCTAGATCCCCTCAAAATAAATGTACCCGCTATCACTGAAGTTATGTCTTTTGAATTTGCCCAGCGGCACGGCATATTGGCGGTCGATGTCAATGCAGACGAAGTGACGATAGTAAGCTGTGAGCCATTTGTGGATACCTGGCGCAGTAATCTCGAGCATGTCCTGCGGCGCAATATTAAGCGAATGCTCATCGACCCCAGTGATTTAAAGCGCTATACCGTAGAATTTTACAGCTTGGCAAAATCGGTAAGAGGCGCTAGCGGTAACACAGCGGGTAAAACTGACTCAGTCACCAACCTTGAGCAAATGTTGGAAATGGGTGACAGCAAAAACCCCGAGGCAAACGACCAGCATATCGTCAATATTGTCGACTGGATCCTGCAGTATGCGTTTGATCAGCGCGCTAGCGATATTCATATTGAGCCTCGGCGCGAATTGGCGCACGTACGATTTCGCATCGATGGGGTTTTATACAATGTTAATGAACTACCGGCTCATGTTGCGACGGCGGTGGTCAGTCGAATTAAGATTCTCGGACGCCTAAATGTTGCTGAAAAACGAAAGCCTCAAGACGGCCGTTTGAAAACGAAAAGCCCGGACGGGAATGAGGTCGAATTGCGATTATCGACCATGCCAACGGCTTTTGGTGAAAAACTGGTCATGCGTATTTTTGACCCCGATGTTCTATTGCGTACGTTTGATCAATTGGGCTTGGCAAATGAAGATTATGCGCGTTGGCAGGGAATGATCGATTGTCCAAACGGTATCGTACTTGTCACTGGGCCAACGGGTTCCGGAAAAACCACAACGCTATATTCTAGCTTGAAACAGTTGGCAACATCTGAAGTCAATGTGTGCTCCATTGAAGACCCCATTGAGATGATGGAGGACAGCTTTAATCAGATGCAGGTACAGCCTAATATCGAATTGGATTTTGCCACAGGCATAAAGGCGTTAATGAGGCAAGATCCCGATATCATTATGATTGGTGAAATTAGGGATTTGGAAACCGCTGAAATGGCTATTCAGGCGGCCTTAACGGGGCACTTGGTACTCTCGACTCTACATACTAACGATGCCCCGAGCGCAATAACGAGAATGTTAGAGCTGGGCGTTCCCGCGTACCTGTTAAAAGCCACAATACTAGGTGTCATGGCTCAACGCCTCGTGCGCACTCTGTGCCCGCATTGCAAAACAGCAGACACAATAGACGAAGCCGATTGGCGCGAGCTGACTGCGCCATGGAAAGTAGCAATGCCAAATAACGTTTTTAAGCCCGTTGGCTGTTTGGAATGCAGAGACACCGGTTATATGGGGCGACAAGGTATTTACGAAATTCTGACTATGACCGAGGCAGTCAAAAACCAAATTAATGATCATCTGGATATCGATAAAATTCGCCGTCAAGGCATGAAAGAGGGTATGAGAACTTTACGCTTGTCAGGTGCTCAAAAGATCTCTTCGGGAGATACAACTATCTCAGAAGTCATGCGTGTCGCGCCCGCTTCGATTTAGTCAGCGTGATCATTTTTTGTATTCGGTGTCATAAAAACGTGGTTTCCATGTCATTTTTTGAAAATGCCAAGATTAAGAAGCCCATATTGACGATCTTTAGTGAAATGGAACCCTCTTCTTGTGACTAAAATTCGCTTGCCAATCGAACAAGTACCACAGCAACTTATGGCTGAGGTTGAGATCAATAAGACAGCATTCGTCGATAAAAATCCGGAATTCTCTTCCTGGTTTTTGACCCAGCTGGAAACCCAAGAATTTTCGGAGCAGTTAGTTAGAGCTTGGTCCGGCAGTCGTTACGCGTGCGATTTGTGCATTCGCCAACCCGAAATGTTCATGCGTCTAGTCGATAAGGGAGACTTGTTTCGCTCTTATGATGCTGGTGAAATGACAGAGATTGTCACCAAAAAAAGTTGCATGGTCGAGGACTTTTCGCAGCTAAATCGAGTTTTACGCCATTGTCGGGCTCGAGAAATGTTACGAATAATTTGGCGTGACCTCAATGGCCAGAGCGACCTATTAGAGACAACCGCAGACGTCTCTTCCCTAGCGGAAGTCTCGATACAATTGGCAGTTGATTTCCATCATCAACAATTGTCTCTCGAATATGGTATACCTTCGGCTATGGTCGATGAGGTTTTGATCGAGCAAAAACTGATTGTTCTTGGCATGGGAAAGCTAGGCGCTTCAGAGCTTAACCTGTCTTCGGATATTGATCTTATCTTTTCCTATCCAAAAAGCGGACTAACAGTTGATGTATCGTCTGTAACGCGCAATTCACAGTTCATATATCCAGCGATCGAAGCCACAGGGAAAGCGATAAAGTATGTGGACAACCATGAGTTTTTCACCCGGCTAGGGCAGCGAGTGATTACTTCCCTGGACAAGATAACTGAAGACGGATTCGTTTTTCGCGTCGATATGCGTTTACGTCCTTATGGTGAAAGCGGCGCTTTGGTTTTGTGCTTCGATGCATTTGAAGAATATTATCAGGATCAAGGTCGGGATTGGGAACGCTACGCGATGATAAAGGCCAGAATTGTGGCCGGCGATCAAGAGCAGGGTCAGATTCTATTGGCTATGCTACGTCCTTTCGTGTACAGACGGTATATCGACTATTCGGTTATAGATTCATTGCGTTCGATGAAAAAAATGATAAAGCAGGAAGTAAAGCGGCGGCGCTTGGGCAATGATGTGAAGCTGGGTCAGGGAGGTATCCGTGACGTTGAATTTATCGTGCAGAGTTTTCAGCTTATTCGCGGAGGTCGTGATACACAGCTACAGGAGCGGCGGTTATTATCCGTATTGGACACCTTGGAAGAGGACGACTTTTTTTCAGCTAGCGCGGTTGAAAAATTGAGAGAAGCGTACTTTTTCCTTCGTAATACCGAGCATGTCATTCAAGCTTTCAACGATAGACAGACTCAGTTGCTACCCGTAGATGCTTATCCACAATCGGCGTTGGCGTTTGCCATGGGTTTTGAAAACTGGGACTGTTTTATCGTTGCCCTGTCAGGCTACCGTAACAACGTCAGTGAAATTTTTAAGGACATATTTTCCGATAACGAAGACAAACAAGGGCGAAATTCTGTCGATCAGTGTTGGGTCAATGTGTGGTCGGAAACTCTCGGGCACGACGAGTCGGTGGAGCTATTAGTCACAGCGGGTCACGAGCTTGCTGAAGATGTGATGAAGCGGCTAAAATTATTGAAAAATATGCCTATTGTTCTTCGCATGCAGGCCGAGGGCAGAGATCGCCTCGATCTCTTTATGCCGATGCTGCTGCTAGCGGTGAATGACGCGGACCGACCGTCGGCGACGTTATTGAGAATTTTCCCTCTGGTGGAATCGGTGTTGAGGCGCACCGCCTATCTCATTCTGCTCGCCGAGAATCCGGGCGCGTTACGCCAGCTCGTTATTCTTTGTGCAGGGAGCCCTTGGGTGGCAACCCAATTGGCCA
>JBLHNZ010000031.1:0-16140 GCA_047623245.1 Oceanicoccus sp.
TAGGGTATTTGCACCCACTGATGATGGTTGCGCTACGCAGCGGCCAGGCAAAGAAGTTGTGAAACCTAGCACATCTTTATGCTTTTTCTGTAAGTATCTGCCAGCTCATTGAAATTTAAGGTATTTATTACATTGACCGAGTGCCTATAGAGAACTATATTAATAGTGTTTTTTTGAAACCCGATAAGCTAATGGCAGATTTACAATTGAAAGCGCTAGCACGTAAAATCGATGACCTCATCCTGTTGTGTGATCAGCTGGATAATGAGAATCGTCAGCTTAAAAGTCAAGCAATCGACTGGGCTGTCGAGCGCGAGCAGTTAATCGAAAAATCTGCCATGGCGCGAAGCAAAGTTGTCGCCATGATAACTAAGCTAAAAGCTCTGGAGCAAGAACAGTGAGTAATGACACAGTAATCGTCACTCTCCTTGATAAAGACTATCAAGTAGCCTGCCCTGTTGGTCAACAAGACTCATTGCGTGAATCCGCAGAATACCTCAACAAGCAAATGCGCGACATCAAAGTAAAAGGTAAGGTTATTGGCCTGGAACGCATAGCAATTATGGCTGCTCTTAATATTGCCAATGAATTGTTAAATGATGACGGAGCCGACTCTGAGTCTTCAAAAAACATGACAGAGAACAATGTACAAATAAAGGATCTGAACGTGAAAATTGAAGACGCCCTCCACCGGTTTCGACAGCTTGAGATTGGTTAATTGGCATTACTCCATCGTCACCAAATTGATCGTTTAGTAGCTCGAAATCTAAATACACACCAAAATTTGAAACTGAATTCTTGAATTTCTACAGATTAAAACACATTCGCACTTAGCATCATCGACGGACTGGGTTATAATTGTTTTGCTCCCTGTGATATTTGCCAGACAGTTACGTCCCTGAGCCGATGCGCATTACCCCGGCGGATCCTTGCTTTTTTGGCGTGCATGCCCGTTCTGCGGGAAGCCCGATATTCTGCAGGAACCACCACTTTGAACCCGTTGGGTTCAAGGACCACTGCCAGCGGTATCCTCGGGGAGCACTTATTGACCTCCATGCTTTCTTTCAGCTTGTGACAGAGTTTAATTAGTGGATATTCCAATTGCCGTTCCGACTGACAAATCTCAGCTAAGAAAAACACTTCGAAAAAAACGCAACAGCCTTTCTGCTCACCAACAACGTCAAGCCGCCATTCAGTTAGACCGTCAAATTGCTCGAAGCGGACTGCTTTGGCGCAGCCGAACCATCGCGCTTTATTTTGCTAACGATGGTGAAATAGACCCGTATCTGCTGGTCGCGCGGCTAATGAAATACCGGGCTCAATGCTACTTTCCCGTTATGATGAGCAACAAGTCCCTAAAATTTGTACGTTTTAGGCCGGGAGACAAACTTAAGAAAAATCATTACGGGATACCCGAGCCCGCTCAGAGCTCAAGAGGCAACTTACCTCTAAGAAAACCCTGGACGATACAGCTGGTACTACTGCCGCTGGTTGGCTTTGATCGTCACGGCGGGCGCCTAGGTATGGGCGGAGGATTTTATGACCGCACTTTTCAAGGCGCTCAAAAAAAAGGCACGCAACTCATATCCTCACCTCTTCTAGTGGGACTGGCGCACCATTGCCAAGAGGTAGATCAACTGGCTATTGATAGCTGGGACATTCCCCTATCTAAATTGATAACCGACAAAGAATTAATCACTGTTCCACGCCACAAATAAGGTAATATGACGACTCACTAATACAACATGAGACTGCCATTTCCTCCAGGTGACTTATTAACTTACATCTGCTTTACCGCTTAAGAACAGCTTGTACCCGGGGTTATCGGTTTCTTCTTTAAACGGATAATTAAGCTTATTGAAGAAAGCAGTGAGCGTGTCGCGGTCACCATTTTCTGCTTCTAGGCCGACAAGGACACGACCATAAGCTGCCCCGTGATTCCGATAATGAAACATCGAAATATTCCACTGCTGCCCAATATGACTGAGGAACTTTAACAGGGCACCTGGGCGCTCTGGAAACTCAAAACGAAAAAGAAGCTCTTTGGTAATTTCTTTTGGAGCGTGACCACCTACCATATGGCGTATATGTAACTTCGCCATCTCATTATCAGTAAGATCTACAACCGGATAGCCTTTTTTCTCCAAGTCACTTACCAAATCTTCTCTGTCGCTAGACTGCGCAGCAATTTGAACTCCGACAAAAATTCTTGCCTCACTACTATCCGCATAACGATAGTTAAACTCGGTGATATTTCTTTTCCCCAATGCTGCGCAAAACTTTTTGAAGCTGCCGCGACGTTCAGGAATTTTGACGCTAAAAATCGCCTCCCGCTTCTCGCCAAACTCCGTTCGCTCAGAAATATAGCGAAGTCGGTCGAAATTCGTATTGGCTCCACTATCAATCGCCAGCAACGTCTTTCCTTCAAGACCGTGCTCAACAACATATTTCTTTAAGCCTGCCAATGCCAAAGCGCCAGCGGGCTCAGCTATTGAACGAGTATCGTCAAAAATGTCTTTAATAGCGGCGCAGATTTCATCTGTATTTACCGTAATCGAATCATCGATACTCTTACGAATAACTCTAAACGTCTCCTTTCCAATAGTTGATACAGCCACGCCATCGGCAAATATCCCCACCTGTGGCAATGTGACCCTTCGACCCTTATCCAATGCTGCCCTTAGACAGGCCGCATCTTCTGGCTCAACACCAATCACCTTCACGCTGGGCCGCACATATTTAATATAAGCGGAGATCCCCGCTAACAAACCGCCGCCGCCGACAGGAACAAAAACGATGTCAAGTGGACCACTAATCTGACGTAAAATTTCCATTCCAATAGTACCTTGGCCGGCGATAACATAAGGATCATCATAGGGATGAACATAGGTGAGGCCTTTTTCTTTCACTAGTACCGCTGCGTGTGCTGACGCTTCGTCATAGGTATCACCGTGCAAAATAACTTTAGCACCGCGACCGCGCACCGCATCAACCTTGATATGAGGTGTCGTTATTGGCATCACGATCGTCGCCTTTACACCCAATTTTTGAGCAGCTAGAGCCAGACCCTGCGCGTGATTACCCGCAGAAGCCGCTATAACACCTTTAGCTAACTCTAATTCGCTCAGATGCGCCATTTTGTTGTAGGCACCGCGAATTTTGAACGAGAAAATGGGCTGCAAGTCTTCCCTTTTCAGCAAAATCTCATTATTAAAACGTTTAGACAAAATCGGAATATGATCGATAGGTGTTTCAATCGCAACATCATAAACACGGGCATCGAGGATTTTTTTGATATAACGCTGCGGCATTGAGAGGCTTCTTTGATAGCTAAAAGTGAGAGCGCATACTAATACCTTAAGGAGTAAAATTCAGCTACTTAAGGTCATATTTCAATATTATCTTGGCGCGAAACGATTACACCAAATATATTCAGGATTGGCGTAAACTTTTGTCGCCTATTCCTCTGGCCGCTTTATAATAGAACATCCAAAATACAACTTGCCACCCCTTTCAGGATTTAACAATCATGACTCAAGATGAATTGAAGAAAGCTGTCGCCCGCGCGGCTATTGAATACATCCAACCTAAATTGGACGACAAAAGCGTGATAGGTATCGGCACCGGCTCTACCGCTAACTACTTTATTGATTATTTGGCAGAAATCAAAGCTCAAGTCAATGCGACCGTAGCGAGCTCACAAGCCTCCGCTGATCGACTGAAAAGCTACGGTATTCCTGTTTTGGAATTGAACGTTGTCGATGAAGTTACTGTGTACGTGGATGGTGCCGATGAGGCCGATGAGCAGCTTTGTCTGATAAAAGGGGGGGGGGCCGCACTGACTCGCGAGAAAATCGTCGCCGCAGTTGCCAAGGAATTTGTTTGTATCGCGGACGGCAGCAAATATGTTGAGAAACTCGGTAATTTTCCTCTTCCCATTGAAGTTATTCCAATGGCTCGCAGCCATGTTGCAAGGGAATTAGTGAAATTGGGAGGGGACCCTGTCTACCGGGAAGGTGTAATCACAGACAATGGCAATATTATTCTCGACATGTACAATTTTATGATTTCAGAACCGAAGGAAGCTGAAAGAACGATCAACAATATTACCGGGGTTGTTACGAACGGGATTTTTGCCTTCCGTCCAGCTGACATATTGTTACTAGCTACCCAAGAAGGCGTTAAGACACTGCTGGCGAACTAGCCTTGCATAATGACGACGATAGCTATCGCTACAGTTACCGTCGTCGGAATAACACCTCAATCAATGTAATGGCTTATTGCTACCTCTAGAGCCTTTAAAGAACCTCGATTTTGTTCAATAACTTCCAGAGCAGAACGCCCCATCTGCTGTCTTTTGGCTTGGTCCTCAAGTAAGTTTTGCAGCTGTTCAAAGAGCTCATCTTCACTATTTACCACAAGCAGAGCACGGGCCTGCAGGAACTTTTGGCTGATGTCATAAAAATTATGCATACTGTTGCCGCTTATTATGGGTAAAGCCCAAGCTGCAGCTTCCAGCATGTTATGCCCACCATTGTCGACGAGACTACCCCCGACAAATGCGATGTCAGCGCAGCCGTACAGCAACAGCAACTCGCCCATCGTATCGCCAACCATTACTTGGGTGCTTTCACGCACCGACTCTCCAGACGATCGTCTTACGGTTTCCAGGTCTAGTTGCTCACTCATAGCAACAACCCGGGAAAATCGCTCGGGATGACGCGGCACCAAAATAAGTAAAGGCTTAGCAGTCTCATCGATCTGTCTTTGCGCAAGGACTCTTTTAAAAGCAGAGAGAATCAACCCTTCCTCTCCTTCATGAGTACTGGCCGCTATAAAAATGAGCCTACGGCTATTTCCGCCACCGCGACGCAACGGACTATCATCATTTCCAGAGGAAGATCCGGCAATGTTCAATGCGGCATTGCTCAACCCGAGATCGGTCAACTCGACATGACTCCAGTGGGTTTTAAGGTGCCTCGCCCGCTCACTTAGTTCCGCGGGAATATCAATATCAAACTTAATACTACCCGTAATAATGACATTTTCTGGGGGCAAGCCCAGCGCCACAAAACGCTCGCCGTCTGCAGAGTGCTGGGCCGCTATGCAGGACATTTCCTCTAACATTAGGCGGCTCAAGGACGAGACGCGACCATAACCTTTTGCCGATCTCTCCGATAAGCGCGCATTTGCCAGCACCACAGGGATCGAATTTTTATGACAATAATGAATAGTGTTGGGCCACAGCTCCGTTTCCATAATAATCAATAGATCTGGATTGATACGAGATAAAAAACGCTTTACTGACCCCGGTATATCGTAGGGCGCATAAACGTGAAACACCTCTTTTCCAAGCATGGCCTCGACACGTTCGGAGCCTGTTGGTGTCATTGTGGTTACCACAATTGCACAGTTGGGATAATTTTTCTGTAAACGCCTAATCAGAGGCACCGCAGCGATAGTTTCACCCACCGACACCGCATGAACCCAAATACAGCGATCAAAAGACGGGGCACTGAATAGAGCAAAACGTTCGTTAATACGCCTTCCATACTCTGGCGCGCGAATAGCCCGATAAGCTAATCGCAACAAAATAAGCGGCATGACCAAATAGAAAAATAAAGTATAAAATCTGCGGGGCATAGAGAAATCTAATAAGTAGAAAATCAACAGGGGTAGAAATGTTTCGATTCGCACTCGGGAGCGATTATTCGACGGCATCTCAGTAAAATATCGTTAGTGCTGAAGCATAACGTGTGTCGCCAAGACAAGCCAGTTACCGTGGCGTGTACACATCAAAAATAGGATATACTTGCACAAGACAACGAAATAAAACAGGCCCTATGACAACAACTCAAATTAATGCAGATATCGTCATCATCGGTGGTGGTATAGCCGGTCTTTGGCTATTAAACCGATTATGCAACGACGGGTATAACGCCATTTTATTCGAGCAGGATAAGCTCGGGGGCGCCCAGACGATAGCCTCACAAGGAATGATACACGGCGGCATCAAGTATGCACTCGGAGGCGTTTTGACGGGCGCATCGGAGGCAATCGCCGATATGCCTAATCACTGGCGACGCTGTTTATTGGGAGAAGGTGACGTTGACTTGCGAGGTGCAAAAGTCCTCAGCGATCACTTTTACCTATGGTCAACACAATCGATAACTTCGCGCGTTAGCTCTTTTTTTGCAAGTAGGGTGACGCGTGGCCGCGTCGATAGCGTCCCACCATCTGCACGTCCGCCTGTTTTTAACACGAATCACTTTAAAGGAAAGCTCTATAAACTAGCAGATTTGGTTCTCGATGTACCCTCCGTGATCAGTGTACTAGCCCACAACTGTCGGGGACGTATTTTTTCTATCGACTGGAAAAAAGCAAAGTTCGAACAAAGTAGTAGCGGCTCTATCAACAGCCTAACTCTTCAAGTCGGTAGTGAAACTACGCTGGCAATTCATGCCCAGCAATTTATTTTTTCAGCTGGCGAAGGAAACGAAAGACTGCAATCAATGGTATCGAGCGAAAAACCCACGATGCAACGTCGTCCCCTTAGACAAGTGTTAGTAAAACACGATTACGATTATTCTTTATATGCTCACTGCATGGGAAGTAATCCGTCGCCGCGACTCACCATTTCCAGCCACAAAACCCGCGACGGAAAAACGGTCTGGTATCTGGGGGGCGATTTGGCGACCCAGGGCATTAACTCTAGCGATGGCGAAATAGTTGACCAGGCAAAAAAAGAACTACAGGAATTATTTCCATGGTTGGACTTCGGGGATAGCGAATGGGCAACGCTCTACATCAATCGAGCAGAACCAAAGCAAAAAGGCCTTATCAAACCCGACAAAGCTTTTGTTGCAACGAGTCAGACTTGCGACAATGTAATCGTGGGATGGCCGACTAAGCTCACATTGTCACCGAATATGTCGGACGAGGTTATTAGTGTGTTGAAAGAAAAGAACATTGTCCCGCAATATACGCAGGAAAATTTGACGCTACAACAGTTACCCATACCAGAAATGGGAATACCGTGTTGGGAATCTTGCTTCAATAATATCAATGAAACAGGAAAAGACTAAGTTCATGCTTCTACGGCCCTTTGGCAACACCCATCTTAATGTCAGCCCAATCGGACTAGGCACAGTAAAACTTGGACGGAACAAAGGAGTCAAATATCCTGAGAGTTTCGTCATTCCCGATGACAAAGTCGCTGGCGAGTTAATTGGGACAGCGAAAGACTTCGGGATCAACTTAATCGATACAGCCCCATCTTATGGAAATAGCGAAGAACGACTCGGTAAGTTGTTAGCACACCAGAGAAAAGATTGGATCATTTGCTCGAAAGTCGGCGAAGAATACGACGGAGTAAGCTCTTTCTTCGACTTTAGTGCTAAACACACACGGCTCAGTGTCGAGCGCAGCTTGCAACGGCTCCGCACCGACTATGTCGACATCATCCTGATCCATTCCGATGGCAACGACCTCGACATTCTTCACCAGCACGAAGCACTCGAGGAATTGCAGAAACTAAAACAAGAAGGGCTCATTAGAGCCTACGGTATGTCGACGAAAACCGCTGAAGGGGGAGTACAAGCCGCTGCCGCTACAGATGCAGTCATGGTAAGTTATAACTTGGAATATCGAAAAGAAGAATCGGTGATTAAATATTGTGAACAGCAAAATAAAGGCCTGCTAATTAAAAAGGCCTTTGCCAGTGGTCATTTGTCTACGATGGGAGAAGACCCAGTGCAAAAATCGATGGACTTTATTTTTTCGCACAAGGGTATCAGCAGTGTCATTGTAGGCACAATAAATACTAAGCACCTAGAACAAAATGTGACTGCGGTTAACAGGGCATTGTCAGCTAACCACTAATTATCGGTGTTAATATATTCTGTGTAGAAGCGCACATGGCGTTTAAAAATTATTATTCACTTGAGAATAAAGCTAATTTCTAGACAACTGATAATTTTCCAGCCAACCGTCTCGCTAATGCCCAAAAACAGTTCGCATAGGCGTAATATATAGCCATAAAAAATACAGCATAACGTTTTTGTTTGATCGTGAAACAATAGCTTATTCGAAAATTAAGTTTCAAACTTTACCGGTATACCCGGTTGGCCGACAGCGAAGACTAACTGTTTTTTTCGAGCACTTTTTCAACGATTGCAGTCGTTGAACAATCATCGAAAAAAGAAAGAGCTTGCACACTACCTCCATAAGATTCTACGATCTGCCAGCCAACGACGCTCTCTTTTTTGTAATCTCCGCCTTTTACTAACACATCGGGCTTAATGACTTCCAATAAAAATTCCGGCGTGTCGCCTTCAAATGACACGACCCAGTCGACAGACTCCAAACCCGCTAAAACAGCCATACGTCTGTCAACCGGGTTTATGGGTCGCCCCGCGCCTTTTAGTCGAGTTACGGACTCATCACTATTAATCGCTACAATCAAGCGATCGCCCAAATCACGAGCCTGCTCCAAATAACCCACATGACCGGCATGAATAATATCAAAACAACCATTGGTGAAAACTATTTTTTCTCCCTTATTTCGCGCATTATCCACTGCAACCTGTAACTGCTCTACCGAGACAGCGCCTCGCTCTGAGCCCTGCTCAACTCCCACTGCGCGCCTTAATTCAGGTGAACTGATTGCTGCTGTTCCCAGTTTACCCACGACAATACCGGCCGCAATACTGGCTAATGAAACGGCTTGCGGCAATGCTTCTCCGGCTGTAACAGCTGCAGCCAAAACCGCAATAACAGTATCACCCGCACCGGTTACATCAAAGACTTCTCGAGCTCGTGCCGGAAAATGTAACTCTGTTTCGTTGGGACGCAACAAAGTCATACCGTGCTCGTGACGAGTTACTAATAACGCTTGTAGATCGCACTCTTTAATTAGCGCCTGACCTTTGCTAACTAATTCCTGTTCGTTCGCACATGGCCCGACTATCGCTTCAAATTCTTGCAAATTAGGTTTTATGAGCGTTGCACCGCGATACCGGGAAAAATCCGAACCTTTAGGATCGACGAAAATGGGGATGTTGGCGGCGCGCGCTGCTTGAATAAGT
The DNA here is from genome assembly GCA_047623245.1 of Oceanicoccus sp. Classification (GTDB taxonomy): domain Bacteria; phylum Pseudomonadota; class Gammaproteobacteria; order Pseudomonadales; family Dasaniaceae; genus Oceanicoccus. The sequence continues at coordinate 9,087 of JBLHNZ010000031.1, forward strand.
GGCTGAGGATCGGCAAGTGCGCCTTTAGCATAGTCAGAAAGTATCAATGCACCCACATCTTTCAATAACGCCTGCGCTTTTGTAGTCATTGCATGTGCGTCTTGTTCGGTAAAAGTCTCTTCGAAGTCCATGCGAATGAGTTGCTGATGACGACTGATTACGCGTAACTTAGTGATTGTTGGTAAGTCATCGACTTCATGAAATTCTCCATAGACGTTAGCTGCGGCCATCGATTCAGCCAACGACAACGCCGCCTCATCTTTTCCGACCAATCCGACGAGCGAAGCGCCAGCCCCTAAAGCAGCAACATTTAGAGCAACATTGGCTGCTCCACCAGGACGATCTTCTATCTGACCGACTTTAACAACCGGAACGGGTGCCTCGGGAGAAATTCTGGACGTTGCGCCATGCCAATATCGATCGAGCATTACATCACCAACAACCAGTACTTGTGCTGTATCAAAGCGGGGCATAGAGAGCTTCATCGAATGTCCAAATCATTAAAGTAGTCAATGTGAGAAATGATAGCATAAGAACGTTTACCTGAGTGACCTGTCTTATCGGCTTTACGTCCCCAACTACAGTAGTGCTTCCTTGATATCTAAACGCGCTGTCTTCCTGCAACCTCATTTGCTAAGGTCGCCGTCACATGACTGGCGGGAAAAACCGTCATAGATTGGAAAAATCCTAAGCAATTTAGTCAAAAAGTGGGCGCGCCAAGACACCTAGCGTTGCCGCTCGTTTCGATTTCCGTTATGGTTCGTCGCTTGCTTAAACTCCCGTCTCTACTTATAGAGTAGTGATCGAACCGCTTTTTAGGATTTATATGCCTGTCACACTTCCCATCGATATTGAACACGTTAAAGGTTTTCTAGCAGAAGACGAAGCCAACGCGTTATACGAACACTCCGCTGCCTTATCGTGCCGAGCACCGGTGCTGGAAATCGGTAGCTACTGTGGCAAATCCACTATTTATATTGGTACAGCCTGCAAAGAAACAGGAGGGGTTTTGTACGCACTGGATCATCATCGCGGCTCAGAAGAACACCAATTCGGAGAGGAGTATCACGACTCAGACTTATATGACAACAGTGTTGAGCTAGTCGATACATTTAAAGAGTTTAGAAAAAATATTCGTGCGGCTGAACTGGAAGATACTGTCATTCCGCTCGTAACCACATCAAAACTGGCCTCGCGGGGCTGGGCAACGCCCTTATCAATGGTTTTTATCGATGGTGGACATAGCATGCAAGCGGCCATGACAGACTATCAAAGCTGGGCTGGGCACATAATTTCTGGCGGTATTCTGGCGATCCATGATCTATTTCCGAACCCCGACGAAGGGGGTCAAGCACCCATCACCATATATCGGCTGGCCTTGGCTTCAAAATTATTCGAGGAAGTTGCTATTGTTAATACGCTGGGCCTCTTGCGAAGAGTTTAGAGGGTTGTATCTCGATAGGCTAATCGACAACTCTCATTTTGCCTACACTTAGGTCTTCTTCGGTGGCGCTTAATATATTAACACTGGTAAATAATTGTGCGGCGGCAGTATGTTGTGTCAATGCGTCGGCAGCTAACAATATCGCGCCGGCAGTCCAGGTCGGTTTTTCATCCGGCCACAAAACATCCTGAACAAATTGATATCCGGTCCAATAGGAGCCGTCGTCCAAGCGCCATTGATGCAGCCAGCTGTAAAGTGTTACCGCTCGGGCATGGTCTCCAGCTGCCAGCAATGCCAATGTTAACTCACAAGATTCTGCAATAGTCACCCAAGGTTCGTCCGAAACACAGCGACAACCCAAATCGTTTTCAACAAACTTGTCCCAACCTTCCTTTAATCTAGCCTTCGATTGAGACTTATTGAGAACACCGGTGAGAATGGGATAAAACCAGTCCATGGAATAGCGATCTTTACTTTCCCAAGTTCGGTCAAACCGCTCGGGCTTATGGACCAAAGCATCACCCAGACATCGACGAGAGGTTAACCAGGTTGTGCAATCGTGACTCAAAACAGTTGCAATATTACATGCACATTCAAGACTTTTATAAATCGAGCAGCATCCGGTAATGAGTGCGTCGTATTTCGGTTCGCCGAATTTATCGACAGCCCATTGAATTTCTCCATGTTCTGACTGCAAATTCAGTACAAACGCGATAGACCGTTCCACCGTTGGCCACATATCAGATAGAAATTTTTCGTCTTTAGATACCAGATAGTGGTGCCACACTCCTGTAGCGACATACGCTACAAAATTAGTTTCACGACGCTCGCCATTATCGACTTCTCCCGCTTTGTAAGCAGCCCACCAACTACCATCGTCCAATTGGGTATTAGCTAACCAACAGTACGCTTTTTTCGCTGCATCCCACTCGCCACCAATAGACAAACCCATGGCTGCTTCGACATGATCCCAAGGGTCGGCATAACTTCCTTCAAACCACGGAATCGACCCATCTTTTTGTTGGCTGTTAAGGATAAAATCTACGGTAGGACGGAAAAAATCAACCGGGAAAAGCCCTTTAGAAAGAAATACGCCGCTCATTAAACTGCCTCCTTCCTGAAGTACATCACCACGCTTTTACCCATTATTGGATCGAGTAATTTCTCTAATGTACGAGTCAAAATGGGCTTATCCATTAAATCCCAGACTAGAAACCGGTGATATTGTTTTATTAGCCAGTTGTTGTCTTGGTTCTTCCATGCAATACATTTCATCCACCAAAAGGGCGAATGCAATGCATGAGCCCAATGCCGATGAAACCTCTTAAAACCCATTGATTCAATTTGTTCATACAGCTGTTTCGCTTCGAAAATTCGTAAGTGCCCTCCCTCAACGTTATGATATGCCTCGCTGAAGAACCAACAAATTTTTTCAGGCCACGCTCTCGGAACACTTGCGCAAAACAAACCGCCGGGCTTTAGCACCCGACTAATTTCACACAACACAGCTTCGTAATCAGGGATATGCTCCAATACTTCCGAACATATGATTTTATCAAATATATTATCTGCAAAAGGCAGTTGCAGTGCATTTGCTGCCGACAAACCAAAACTCTTTTCGGTATTATCAGGCTGAGCAAAGGCAGTGAATTTCTCTTTACTGGCTTTGAGATCCTTTACACTAAGGTCGACACCAACCGCTTGTACGTCTTCTTCAAGATAGACGGAAATGACATGGCGGCCCTCGCCACAACCCAAATCAAGAACAATATCTCCGGGCTGCAATTGCATATATTTAAAATCGACTGTTAGCATTATTGGTGCGACTCCCTCGCATCATTTTTCAATGTTTTTAAGTAGTAGTCTGTCATTTGTCCCGCGGCGCGATGCCAGCAAAATAGCTCTGTAATTCTCTTTCGCCCAGCAACTCCAAGTTTTTGTCGTTTTTCGGCATCATCGAGCAACTGAGCAACAGCAAAAGCGATGGCCTGACTGTCTTTTACTGGCACTTGTAACCCAGCATCGCCAACCACCTCTGGCAATGCACCACCATTTGTCGAGACAACAGGCACTCCACATGCCATTGCCTCTCCTGCTGGCAAACCAAAACCTTCATAGAGAGAGGGAACCACCACCACTTGGGCTTCAGAGTAAAACCTGACTAATTGCTTAGTCGAAATACCACTGACAAACTTAATGTTTCCGGCAATTTTCAGCTGCTCTACTAATTGTTCGGTATCACCCCCCGGTTTAGGCTGACCGACGAGAAGTAATTCTAGATCGGGATAGGTCTCTAACAATTGGGCAACCGCTTCCAATAAGTAGCGGACACCTTTTAGCGGCGCGTCCGCCGACGCAGTAGCCATAATTCGATAAGGTATTGGCTCAACGTCAGCGAGTGGCTGAAACTCCTCCGTATCGATGCCGTTGTAAACTAGACTGATCTCGGCGGCTTTAATTTCGAAGGCGGAAGCAATGTCAGTACGCGAACGCTCCGAGACAGTAACGATATGATTAAGACGTTGTGCGACTTTCTTTTGCATAATAAGAAAAGAATGCCAGCGTCTAATCAAGGCCCGTTCCTTCCAGCTATTAGCCGCATTTAATGCAATTTGTAAATCACTGGTTATCGGGTGGTGAATCGTAGTCACCAGCGGGAAGCCAAGTTGCTGAAGACCCAACATTCCCCAACTAAGACATTGATTGTCGTGGATAACATCGTAATGACGGCCGTTTTTTTTCAGATATTTTAGAACCCGCCTTCCGAAGCAATAAGGTTCTGCAAACGCGCCGGTTAACTTGCCCGTCCACTCAATAACGTTGGTGAGCGAACTCAAATGATGCCACTGAAGTGAACCCAGTCCAGTTTCAAAAAGGTTCATTCCTGGCATTTTGATTAGCGATACTCGAGGATCCAGATGGGGGTATGGTTGACCGGAAATAACATCTACCTCGTGGCCTGCATCGACCAAAGCCTTGCTGAGGTACTTTATATAGATGCCTTGACCGCCACCGTAGGGCTGGCTGCGATACCCCAGCAAGCATATTTTAAGAGTGGGCTTTAGGAGAGAAACACCCTGAGCTGACGGTTCCATGGAGGCTAAATCAGTCATGTTTGTCATTGGCTGATTCATAGTATCTGAACTACCGGTAAGTAGGTACATGGCCCGAGGGCACAAAACTTAAAGAGCACGCATATTCTCATTTTTGAAAATCAGTCGTTTATCAATGCAAACACGCAAAATTGCGAATGATAACACCATTTTAATAAGTCGGCTCAAAAAGGCGTACCCAAGCGGTGCTCTGGTAATTAAAAGCAACTATGCTGAAATCACAAATAACATGGAAGGACCCAAAAGGCGGCATATTACGCGGAGCGAAGAATAAAAACCAGACTCAGCACGATATTGGGTCCGGGTGTAACCTAATGGTAATCATTACTATTTGTGAAAACGGCCAGTGATTACTTTGCTATCGATTTCAGGGACTACTTGACGAACGTCATTTTCCAACCGCCGGTTCCACTGGGCGTCAGAGATCCCGTCTTTTGCGTTGAAACCATCGACCACATTGAGCAGAATTGTTTGAATAGCTTCGCAGTCATTGTTATCACAGGCAGCCTGCAAGGCTATTGTAAAACTATCAATATCCTCTTCACTCAGCAATTCCTCTTCAGCTCGCATGATTTTAGGATGGCCGGTACCTGTGACGTTAGTGCCGAGCAAGAGTTCTTCGTAAAGCTTTTCTCCGGGCCTTAGACCAATAAAATGAATTTCGATATCACCATTGGGATGCTGCTCATCTTTAACTTCGCAACCCATTAATCGAACAAGCCGTCGCGCCAAAGCTTCAATTTTCACCGGTTCGCCCATATCGAGAACAAACACATCTCCACCTTTACCCATAGCACTCGCTTGCAGCACCAATTGAGCAGCTTCTTCCATCGTCATAAAATAGCGAATAATATCTTTGTGAGTGACCGTAACAGGGCCACCATTTTGTATTTGCTGGCGAAACAGTGGCACGACCGAGCCCGACGAGCCTAGAACATTACCAAACCGAACCATACAAAAAACCGTTTTGTCATATTTTTGAGCAAGAGCCTGCAATATCAACTCTGCCATGCGCTTCGAGGCACCCATCACATTCGTCGGCCGAACGGCCTTATCGGTAGAAATAAGTACAAAATTTTCGACACCCGCCTTAACCGCAGCGCGCCCTGCCGACAGTGTACCAAATACATTGTTTAATACGCCTTCCACGACATTGTACTCGACCATGGGTACATGCTTATAAGCCGCTGTGTGATATACCGTATTAACCATAAATTCACTAAAAATCGACTCAAGGCGTTTCTGATTCTGCACCGAGCCCAATAGTGGAATGATACGTACGTTATGTTTACCTTGGCTTTTCGAGCGATCTAGCTCTTTGCTGATCTGGTACAGCGCGTGTTCGGTAATATCGAACAAAATGAGCTCAGAAGGCTGACATCGAACAATCTGACGACATAATTCGGAACCGATAGACCCACCAGCCCCGGTTACCATGACAACCTTATTAAAAATACATTTTTCAATGAGTTTGGGGTCTGCCGGTATTGGATCACGACCCAATAGATCAGCAAGCTCTATGTCCTGGAGCTGCCCAACTTTAGCAACTCCAGACATCAAGTCATAGAATTCCGGAACCGTTTTTACATAAACCGGTAAATCTTCGAGCTCATCGATAATAGCCTTACGCTTGACGTGCTCAACAGATGGCATTGCCAAAAACACATAAGTTATAGAAAACTCTCTAATTAATTCTTCCAACTGGCTCGAAGCGTATACTGAGACCCCGTTGATTACTGTCCCTACATGAGCCTCGTCATCATCGATAAACACGACAGGACAATATTTTCCTGTCGGCAACAAAGCACTGAGTAGTTGGCGACCGGATGCCCCTGCACCATAAATGGCTATTTTGTCGCCACTTTTTCTCAATACCCCGTGATAGAAAGAGCGTATCATTAATCGAGATCCGCCTATCATGATTAGCGCAACAGCCCAATACACTAACGGTGTTGATCTAGGAATATTGCTGCGAAATAGAAAAGCCGAAATCGCAAGAACAATCGCAGAGATTGTGACTCCTTTAATAACCGTGACTATCGCTTGCTGCCCCATAAACCGAATAATCGCCCTATAGAGCCCGATCTTAAGAAATACAGCGGCACTAATGACCATTGTCATCATGGCCGTGAGAAAGTCTGTCGCCTCCAGTGGATAGTCCAGGCCACCCCAACGAACAACGACCGATAAAGCAACAGCACATGGAATGAAGCAAAGATCCAACCCCAATAGCGCTGATTGCTTCCAATGTCGAGGTATTGAGAGGAGTTGTTGTATTGGCAAATTAAAAAACTGCCTAAGCTTAGTCATCCATAGACCCTTGAGTAATCATTGGCAATCGTCAATTATTGGAATTCATTAACCGCGGAAAATCATTAAAGCAACGAAAGGAATTTTTCATTTTTCTATTCGTCCGATGATCGTATTGAACTGTCCATTGAGGCAAGGCGTTATAATAACCAACAACCCTAAACCTTATATATAGCAAGTATATCTG
>JBLHNZ010000032.1:0-16049 GCA_047623245.1 Oceanicoccus sp.
ATTAACGATTTAGCTACATTGGTCGATATGCCGCCAAAGAACAAACCAACGAATGTCCGCCTCGGATACCGTGGCTACGATGAATTCCAACAATTAACTCAAAGAGTGATCGACGGACCGGAAAAGACGGAAGGAAAAAAGCCCGATTTTCAGATAGATAATAAACACGACGGCGATCATACCGTGATGTTTATGGACATTAAAAATCTGAAAACGCTAAAGGAGCAGCGTAACCAACAGGATGTAACTAAATTAGTGGCGAACTGGTATCAACAGGTATCAACAATTTGTAAATTATATGACGGCGAGCTAAGCATAAACAGTAGCCATGGGTTTAGTGCAAAGTTTCTCACCAACCATGAACACGATCATCCTTTTCGCGCGCTATGTGCAACTTATCTAATTGAAAAACAACTGACCAGTACATCGACCAACCGAGGCCAGAACCCAATGCAAGTTCACCTTGGCATTGCCCTTTGCGAAAAAGTGGTCGAATATCCCAAACAAAACCCTGTCGATTATCAACTCAGCTTACAAGACACAGTAGAAATCGCGCAGCAGCTATGTCGATTATCAATCACTGAAAATAGCTGTGAGAGAATTTACGCAAGTGCGCTATTACTTCAACACCCCAGTGTACAAAACCGGGTCAGCGCTACCATAGTTGACTCAAAATCCGCCGTCATTACTAAACTTGAGGATTCCTACTGCTCCCTTCTAGACAAACAGCTTGCCACTTTGGCAGTCGGGATATAAACGCCTAAACACGAATATCTGAACATACCCCTACCCTCCAAACTTCTAAATAATTTCTATTTTATCGACTTTTTGAAATCCTCGAGGTAGCTTATGGCCTCTTCGACCGCGCTCTCCTCGATAGTGATCTAATTCATTGAACTTCATATTTACATAACGCTTTCCAGCATGAACTCGCAATGAGTCGGTCTCTTTCATGACGGCAATAGCCACCACGAATTCTTCTCGAACCTGCAGCCGCGATGTGGGTATACCAATTATTTTGTTGCCTTTTCCACGTGCCATAACAGGTAGGTCAGAGAGAGGAAATAACAACATTCGACCTTCGTTACTAATTGCTACGACGTATCCAGCTGAAACTTCGTCCTCGTCGACCCCGCTCACATTAACCTTTGTGGGCGCTAGTGTTCGAGCCCCTTTAGGTAAGCTCAATGCAGCTTTGCCGGATTTGTTTTTTGCCTGTAAATCGCCAAGAGTTACAACAAAACCATAACCAGCATCTGAGGCCAATAGATAAAGATCATCGTCACCTCCAATCATCAAGCCGTCAAAGCTTACACCGGATGGTGAGTTGATCCGTCCTGTAACAGGCTCTCCTTGACCACGCGCCGCAGGCAAAGAGTGCGCCGCTAGTGTATAGGCTCTACCCGTCGAATCGAGAATAACAACCGATTGATTAGATTTTCCTTTAGCGGCCAAGTGAAAGCTGTCACCCGATTTATAATTCAGTGAGACGGGATCTATATCGTGGCCTTTCGCCGCTCGTATCCAGCCCTTTTCTGACATCACCACCGTAACTGGCTCGGTGGTCATTAACTCTTCTTCGGTAAACGCTTTTGCCTCTTTGCGGCTCACGATAGGTGAGCGACGATCATCTCCGTACTCTTCTGCGACGGCAATTAATTCTTTGCGAACCAACGTTTTCAATCTTGGGGCTGAATCGATTATTTTCTGTAAATTATCCTTTTCTTTTTCTAGCTCGACTTGCTCTGTATGGATTTTCATTTCTTCCAAACGAGCTAATTGTCGCAATTTAGTCTCAAGGATATATTCGGCCTGCATTTCCACCAAATTGAAACGTTCCATTAATACGGACTTTGGATGTTCCTCTTCTCGGATAATCCGAATAACCTCATCTACGTTGAGGTAGACCACCATTAATGCCGCCAATCTTAAGAGGCGCTCTTCTACTTTTTGTAAGCGATATTGCAAACGCTTTCGGGTAGTCACCGTTCGAAACTGCAGCCATTCTTTCAATATTTTGTCTAACGATTTAACTTCGGGCCTACCATCGATACCAATCATATTTAAGTTAACACGAAAGGTTTTTTCTAAATCGGTCGATGCAAAAAGGTGCGTCATGACTTGTTCGAGATCGACACGATTCGATCTGGGCATAATGATCAAACGGGTCGGGTTTTCATGATCAGATTCATCTCGTAAATCTGCGATCATCGGCAATTTTTTGGCTTGCATTTGGCTGGCAATCTGTTCGAGTATTTTTGAACCAGAGACCTGGTGCGGCAAAGCAGTTACAATAATATCAGCCCCTTCTTTTTGCCACACCGCTCGCATGCGGATAGTACCTTTACCCGAATTGTAAATTTTTAGAATATCTTCTCTGGGTGTGATGATTTCGGCGTCTGTAGGGTAATCTGGACCCTGAATATGTTCACAGATGTCTTCAACAGTGGCTTTTGAATCGTCCAATATCAGCAGACACGCACTGATGACTTCGCGCATATTATGTGGAGGGATATCTGTCGCCATACCCACTGCGATACCTGTCGTCCCGTTGAGGAGAACTGTCGGCGCTCGTGAAGGAAGTATTTTTGGCTCGTCCAATGTTCCATCGAAATTAGGCTGCCAAGGAACAGTACCCTGACCTAATTCCGACAATAAAAGATCAGAAAACAGCGTCAGTTTTGATTCTGTATATCGCATCGCCGCAAAAGATTTGGGGTCATCGCCTGAACCCCAATTGCCTTGACCGTCTACCAAGGGATACCGGTAAGTAAAATCCTGGGCCATTATCACCATGGCCTCGTACACAGAGCTATCGCCATGGGGATGAAATTTACCGATAACATCACCAACAGTTCGCGCAGATTTTTTATATTTTGAGTTGGATTTTAGACCTAACTCGCTCATCGCATAAACAATTCGTCGCTGCACTGGCTTCAGACCGTCAGCTATATTGGGCAGTGCCCGATCCAGAATTACGTACATCGAGTAATCCAGATAGGCTTTCTCGGTATAATCTTTCAAGGAGATTTCTTCGACACCGTCAGCCGCGATACTAAACTGCTCCGACATATTGTTTTTCCTGAATTGCGAATTGAGTTACGGCAATTATCCCCGAGAAATCTGCTTGTTACCAGATGTATATACGTATTTCGACGACAGTACTTAGCGGTTATCACTTACAGTCAAAAGTCGCTGTGGCGCTTATACTCCACAGGAACTAAAGAGAGTTAGTTATTTTCAAAAAAGCCGGATAATGAAAGAACTCTGACAGCGTTTACGCAAACAAGGGCCAGCATGCAACCATCTGATAATGTTGTTGATTTTCAAAACTTTCAGCGTGTAAGTCGGCAGAATGATATTGACGACATTGGCGCCCGGGCATTTTTATTTATTCGCGACTGCGCCGAAGAAATGGAGCTCCCCATTAAAGACGTCATCATTGAACATATACTCGGCCTGTCGAAAGTTATGGCTGCTGTCGAAGGTAGAGAGGAAGTGCAATTGGTTCTTGGTAAGATCAGCGAGCTGTTAAAAGACGCATGACCAAAAAATGAATACGGGCACTACACATACACTTTAAAGAAACTCAGACTGCTTGTCGCAAGACGAAAACGCACTAAATAGTTTCGACTTTTTTCTTACCACAACGCTGACACACCGACGTTGTCACAAGTTTTCCACCTTTTACGTCGAAATTCCGTGAAGTCATTATTTTCCATTTATGATGACCCTGTAAACACAGCGTACTACCCTTAGAGTTTTGGCTCAAACCTCGCTTTTTTGCAGTTGCTGGTCTCTTGAAAGGAATTATGTCTGCCACGTAAGTACCATCTGTTAAATTTCTTTAGGTTAGTGATAAGTATTAGGACACGCCTCCCAACTATCGTCAAGCTGTTCATCAACGCCAAACTTAAGTATCATCGGTGTCGTTAACCTCCTCCATATTCTCCGTTTGGCTGAATTTCTACACCTCAACAATCAGTGGTAATAAAACGTATGAAAGTTGCTAAAAACACCGTCATTTCCTTCCATTACGACCTTTTTAATACATCCGACGAAAGAATTGAAAGCACGAAAGATGGCGATCCAACTCTGGCCCTTATCGGCGCGAAAAACATGATTCCCGGATTGGAACAAGCGCTGATGGGAAAGAGTGAAAAAGAGAACTTTGAAATCACTCTCGAGCCATATCAGGCCTATGGCATACGAGATGAAGAGAAAACTCAGCGAGTACCGGCAAAGTACCTTAAACACGAGGGCAAGCTAACAAAGGGCCAAGTTATTCGTGTTGACAGCAATCAGGGGGTCAAAATTTGCACTGTGCTAAAAGTAGGGAAATTTAGTGTGGATGTTGATATGAACCACCCCCTGGCAGGCCAAACCATACGCTATCAAATTACAATTGAAGAAGTACGCAATGCAACAGAAGAAGAAATTGCCCACGGCCACGCTCATGGTGCAGGTGGCCACCACCACTAAAGTGTGACTCACACAGGTATTGTGCTGACATTGATGTAAGGCGGTTGTATACCGCCTTTTTTACGAGACGGTCTCGCGCTAGGAGGCTAACCCTCGATGACTAAAGCCTGCAGGCAAAAAGCTATTCGATAATGGCTACTAAACCACCAAACTAGACAGAGCAACTAAACAATCAAGTTAAAGATCAGTCCACCAGTCTTTTATCTGGCCCCAAACACCTTCGCTACCCTCCCTAACATCGGCAGCGACTCCGGTACTGACACCCTTAGTTTTGTCCCAAATTTTCTCGCTAGAATTTTTGGTTTGTCCCCAAATTTCTTTGCCGCCTTCCTTCGTTTTATGCAGCGTTTTTTTGCTGACATCCTTGGTTTTCTCAAAAGCTTCCCCACTGACTTCCTTGGTTTTCTCAAAAGCTTCCCCACCGGCTTTTTTAGTTTTATCTAGCGCGTTTTCGCTAATGTCTTTTGTCTCTTCCCAAGCACTCTTACTGCTAGACTTGGTCTTATCCCAAATAGACTCTTCAGCGAACGCGGGAAAAGACAAGAAAACAACGATAAATAACAACCTCAACATAGCTCTACCTCAATAATTCAAATTTCAAGCATAAAAGTAACGGGACCGTCATTGACTAATGCGACTTGCATATCGGCTGCAAACTGACCACTTTCCACGCGAATATTTTTCTTTTTGACTTCTTCAATAAATTGCTCGTAGAGCATTTTTGCCTGCTCCGGCTTGGCCGAAGCTGAAAACCCTGGCCTAAGACCCTTACTCGTATCGGCAACAATCGTAAATTGAGACACAACTAACAAGCTGCCAGCAACGTCTTCAACACTCAAGTTCATTTTCCCGGCAGTATCGGAGAATACGCGATAGGCGGTTAAACGCCGAACCATTCGAACGACTTTGTCTTGGTCGTCACCCCTCTCAACACCCAATAATACCAGCAGCCCATGGTCAATTTCGCCGGCAATATTGCCGTCGATAGCTACCGACGCCGTTGTTACTCGTTGTATTAACGCCTTCAAAAACACATCACCTTATCGGAAAGCACTTCTGTAAAATCAACCAATTTTTCGTATTTAACTCAAACAACAAAACCACTATGAAAAACTGCCCAATTTTTCTGAAATTCATTTCTCACGCGATTACAAACCGACCAACAATTCACACTTAATCTAACGCAAGATTTTTAACTCAAAAGTTGCCGAAGCCAGCAAACAACATATTAGCCAGAAGTTTCTCCATCATCACTTTTCAGCACTAAACCTGCTTGCTATATCTCTGGTGGCTCGAATCAATGCGTCGGTGATTCCTGGTTCTGAAGAAGCATGGCCTGCATCACGCACTATATTCAACTGGCTTTCGGGCCAGTGACTATGCAGCGCCACGGCATTGTCCAATGAACAAACCATATCGTACCGGCCATGAACAATAATACCCGGAGTACCCGATAGTTTTCCAGCGTTGTCCAGTATTTGATTGGCTTCAAGAAAACCCTTATTCACAAAATAATGCGCTTCGATTCTGGCAATAGCCAGTGCCATATGTGGCTCGCTGAAACTTTCGACTATGTCGTGATTAGGGCGTAAAGTGGCGCACCGAGCTTCCCACAACGACCACGCTTTTGCGGCTCCCATTCGAGCCAACTCATCACCGCCGGTTAATATCTGGTAGTAGGAGGCAATTAAATCTCGGCGCTCACTCTTCTTGATGGGCTGAACAAAATCTTCCCAATAATCCGGAAATATTTTGTTCGCACCCAACTGATATAACCACTCCAAATCTTCGTCTCGACAAAGAAATACACCACGCATAATAAGCGCCATCACCTTATCAGGGTATGTTTGAGCGTAGACGAGACTCAAAGTTGTGCCCCATGACCCTCCAAACAGCACCCATTGATCTATACCGAGATACTGTCGAATAACCTCCATATCGGCAAGTAGTGCCTGGGTATTGTTCTTTTTTAACTCGGCATGGGGAGTCGATAAACCAGCACCGCGCTGGTCAAACAAAATGATTCGATAGTGTTCGGGATCAAAAAATAACCGACTTTTCGGATCCGATCCAGCACCGGGGCCACCGTGTACAAATAACACAGGAATCCCAAGCGCATTACCACTTTCCTCCACATACAAGTTATGGGGGGCCTCTACAGGCACACGATGTGCTTTATACGGTTTTATTTCAGGATACAGAGTCATCATGAGGTACGACCATTAATTAGATATTCGTCAACAACTAGTATCAACCAACTTTCGAAAAATGCTCGGTAAAAGTACCGACATACAGACAACTATACAATATTCGTCAATACTATTCGGCAGAAATGAATTTGGGTAGCCTGTGTCAACACGAGTAAAATTACTCGTGTTGACACATTGCCGACAATGCTTAACTAAACAACTGTCAGACGGAAAGAACCATCTAAGTGGCCGCTGCTTCCCTATTTTGCGCGCTTGCGTTCGTTTTCTTTTAGCAGCTTCTTCCTCAAACGAATACTCATAGGAGTGACTTCAACCAACTCGTCATCCTCTATGAACTCAAGCGCTTGCTCCAACGTGTGCTTGACCGGTGGAGACAAAACCAGAGCTTCATCAGTACCCGAAGCACGTACATTGGTTAACTGCTTACCTTTAGTAGGGTTGATCGCTAAGTCATTGTCACGTGAGTGCAAACCAACAATCTGGCCTTCATAGATATCTGTCGCGTGACCTAGAAATAGTCGCCCCCGATCCTGTAAATTAAAAAGCGAATAGCCAAGAGTCTTGCCACTTACCATAGAGACCAAAACACCGTTCTTCCGACTAATCACTTCACCCATTTTCACTGGGCCGTAATGATCGAAAATACTGGTCATGATACCTGAACCTGAAGTCATCGTTAAAAACTGCGAGCGGAATCCAATCAAGCCGCGCGACGGAATCAAAAACTCCAATTTTACCCGGCCTTTACCGTCGGGCTCCATATTAGTCAACTCTCCTTTACGTAAACCCAACTCTTCCATTATAGAGCCCTGATGCTGGTCCTCAACATCAATTACAACCTGCTCGTAGGGCTCGTGAATTTCCCCATCAACTAGACGCTGGACAACTTCCGGGCGTGACACACCCATTTCGAAGCCTTCTCGGCGCATCGTTTCTATAAGAACGGATAGATGTAATTCACCGCGTCCTGAAACCTTAAATTTGTCTGGTGTTTCTCCTGGCTCTACACGCAGGGCAACGTTATGAATTAATTCCTGCTCCAGTCGCTCCTTAATATTTCTGGAAGTAACGTATTTACCTTCTTTTCCTGCGAAGGGCGAATCATTAACCTGGAATGTCATGCTGACCGTTGGCTCGTCAACCGTTAACGGCGGAAGCCGCTCTATCGTAGAAGGCTCACATAATGTATCGGAAATGCTCAAACCGTCTATACCAGTAATACAAACGATATCCCCGGCACGCGCCTCTGGCACTTCGATTCGCTCAAGACCCAAATGCCCCATTACGGTTAACACCTTGCCTTTTTTCTGTCTGTCATCAGCACTGGCAACAATGACCTGCTGATTAGGCTTTAACGAGCCTCTGGCGATCCGACCGACTCCAATGACACCGACATAGCTGGAGTAATCTAACGCTGAGATTTGCATTTGAAAAGGACCATCAACGTCGACTTTTGGCGCTTGAACTTTGTCGACAATCATTTCAAACAAAGGCGTCATGTCTTCAGCCATGTCCTCTGGATCTAGTCCGGCAATACCATTCAACGCAGACGCATAAATAACAGGGAAATCGAGCTGTTCATCGGTAGCACCTAGGCGATCAAATAGATCAAAAACCTGATCCATTACCCAATCGGGGCGAGCGGCAGGGCGATCAACCTTGTTAATGACGACTATCGGGTTCAAACCTTGCTCGAAAGCCTTTGACGTGACGAATCGGGTTTGCGGCATGGGACCATCAACCGCATCAACTAACAGAAGAACACAATCAACCATCGACAATACCCGCTCGACTTCACCACCAAAATCGGCGTGTCCCGGTGTATCGACAATATTAATATGATAATCGTTCCATTCGATCGCCGTGTTTTTGGCCAGAATAGTAATACCGCGCTCTTTCTCCTGGTCATTTGAATCCATGAGCCGCTCGGAGTTCTCATCTCGTCGATCCAAAGTGCCAGACTGAGCAAGCAGTTTGTCTACCAATGTCGTTTTGCCATGGTCGACGTGAGCAATGATGGCGATATTACGAAGTTTCTCTATCACAGTGGTTACCTAATGGGGACTTAAAAGGGCGCGAATTATACAGCTATACCGAGTCGCTGGCGAGCATTTGATCAACTTAGCTGGGAACAAAATGCTAAATATCGATAATATCCGGCTCAATCGGCCTCTCGAGGATGTATCCTTAGGGAATCGGCGGCTTTTTGGGCTAATATAGACAACTGAAAGATAGCAGGCAATGTTGAGACACTCATCGACTAAGACTGTGACTTACTGCAGACTAAAAGATTATGCTATTCTGTTTGCACGTGTGTCATTCTTCTTCACCGCACACACGCTAGCCACTCCAACAATAATAAAAACAAGGATTCTACGTGCCAACATCATCTACTCACAGCCAGTGGTCGTCTCGACTCACCTTTATTCTCGCGGCTACGGGCTCTGCTGTTGGCCTGGGAAACATATGGAAATTTCCTTATATCACAGGCGAATACGGAGGAGGTGCATTCGTTATTGTCTACTTGTGCTGCATCGCTTTGCTGGGCATCCCAATGTTAATGGCTGAAATCATGATCGGCCGTACTGGTGGATCCAGCCCTACCAACAGCTTTAAAAAGCTGGCCACAGCAGACAATCTTCACAAACACTGGTCAGCAGCGGGCACTTTCGGGGTTGCCGCCGCCTTCCTTGTTTTAACGTTTTACAGTGTCATCGGAGGCTGGTCTATTGCTTATTTGGGCTACTCTCTGCAAGGCATATTTACCGGTAAGGATATTGGCGGTATCGACACTATTTTTAATGATCTGATCAGCTCTCCAGTCTCTGTTATCGGGTGGCATACTTTATTTATGTTGCTGGCTGTCAGCGTGGTTGCTCGGGGCGTGAACAGAGGCATTGAAAAAACGGTCACGGTGCTGATGCCTGCAATGTTCGTGTTATTGATAATCCTGGTAATGTACGCTACAACAACGCCAGGTTTCGGCGAGAGCCTAGCATTTCTGTTTTCATTTGATTTTTCCAAACTCACCGCCGAAGGCGTCCTGCAAGCTCTCGGCCACGCTTTTTTTACACTCAGTCTTGGCCTGGGGATAATGCTGGCTTACGGCTCGTACCTGGGCAAAGATGTTTCAATTACCCGCACCGCCATTATTGTGTCGGTGCTCGATACACTCGTAGCGCTTCTTGCAGGCATAGTCATCTTTTCCGTCGCATTCAGTAACAATCTCACGCCAGGAGCCGGGCCAGGGCTTGTTTTTCAAACGCTACCCCTGGCATTTGGACAAATGCCAGCTGGACATATATTAAGTATTTTCTTCTTCTTCATGCTTTTGTTTGCAGCATGGTCATCGGCAATATCGATTACAGAACCCTGTGTTTCACAACTCATGCAACGCTTCAACATCAGCCGAACACGATCATCCGTTTTAATTGGTGTGAGCGCCTGGCTTATCGGCGTACTCGCAGCACTGTCGTTTAGCGTACTCAGTGATGTCCATATTATCGGTTTATCAATTTTCGACTTTCTAGACTATATAACGACAAACATATTGATACCTTTGGGCTGCATGATTACTGCGCTATTTTGTGGATGGGCGCTCCCTAAAGAAAAAAGCCAAAAAGCACTGGGGCTTAGTGACAAACAACATCGCCTGTGGATCTTTATTTTGCGATACATAACCCCTGTGCTGATCTCAATCGTATTTATATCTAATTTCATATAAATTCTTGTTTCGACAATTTCAATAAACACGACACTTAATAGAAAGTTAATTTATGTATGTACCGCCAACATTAGTCGACAAAAATACCTTGAGGGTCTTCTTAGTTATTATTTTGATGACTTTAGCTGGACTCTATATTCATACCAACAATCAGGAGGATTTTTATCAAAAACATGCCTTACCGGAAGTGACACAAATACTTTTGGAGATTTCCGACTGGAAGGAAGAAAGCCTTAGCAGACGACTTTCGGACGAAACCAAGCGCAGCATCAACCCTGCACAAATGACCACTCTATTGGCGCAGTATCGCCCCTTAGGTCAATTCCTGGCGGTCAGACATTTAGAATTTTCGAAACTGATGGGCGCAATGAACGTGTTTGGCGAAAACCGTATTAGCTATCAAGGTATTGTTGAATTCGAATCAGGTGACTCTGATATAACCATTACATTGCTCGAGGAGGGTGGCGTTTACCAGATCTATAACCTGAACATCAAGCTAGAAACAAAATAACCAGAGCTAGTTTCGAGTTTATCAAGAAGCATCAATCAGATGCTCCCAGTAACCTAACCTTCAAAAATCGCCTCAACGCCAAAAGACGCAATCAAGTCACATACTTCCTCCTTCATAACATCGAGTTCAGCTTCACTAGTGCCGCTCATCACTAAACTGACGCCATAACTGTCCTTTTTGTAATACGGGTAACTTCCAAGCTCTATTTGAGGATAACGATGCTGAATTTCACCTAGCGCTGAGGCAATCTCACCTTCTGTGAGACGCGCGCTAACCGACCTCGAGCGGACCGGGTCTCCACCTTGAATATGGCCGGCCGCCAACGTACTAACCATAGCCTGCATAACCACAGGAACTCCCGCCAAAACAAAAACGTTATCGATCCTAAATCCAGGTGGGCCGCCGGTAGGATTTTCAATTAATTCTCCGCCGATCGGAACTCTCGCCATACGCATTCGCGCCCGTATGGCGTCAGCTGGCGCCTCTCGATTTAGAATGATCTTCTCGGCGTCCGGATGAATAAACAAGTCAACGCCAAAAGCTTTGGCAACGCAATCAGCGGTTATATCGTCGTGAGTAGGGCCTATTCCACCAGTGGTAAAGACGTAGTTGAATTTTTTACGACATTCGGTCACCGTATCGACAATCACTTGCTCGACATCGGGTATTACCCTTGCCTCTAACAACCTGATACCAAGCTCATTTAGCTCTTTTGCTAGAAATGCCAGATTGACGTCCTGGGTCCTACCCGACAGAATCTCATTTCCTATAATGACCACACAACCGCTGACAATTTTACTGGAAGCTGACTTATTCATTATATCTCCCCTCTTATCTCCAAATCTATTCGGACATTGCAGACGCGCGACAAAAATTTCCAGCTCCTGCATGCGAAGTACCACCCGCTTACCAAATGAAAAAAACATATAGCCCGTACAACCGACTTAACACCAGGAGAGCAACAAGGAATCCGCTAACTCTTTACACCTGAGCAAGCCTAACCAGGACGGTAAACTTTCACGTTTCGATAACCTTGATCGAGCAGGTGCGAAGCATGTAATCGACTCATAACGCCTTTATCACAATACAACAAGTAAACTTTACTTTTATCTAACTCAGAAAACTCACTATGCAAGCTGTAAAACGGGATCTTCTGAATCGGTACCGCCGACATAGCCAGAGGCTTGCGCTCCTCTTCTGAGGGATGGCGAACATCAATAATTACCCCACCTTCAATTGGCACATTCAACACCTCAACATCTTGTCTTGCAAAATCTTCGTCGGCAATCTTGTCAATATTGACATACGTTGCATCTTCCAGCGCTTTATCTAACACAGCAAAGTCGAACCGCCCCTCTTCAAACACAACCTTTTCGGGCTTTGCTCGCGTCGTGGGCTTAACAGAAATAACCCCACAATATTCTGGCATTGCAGCCGCAAAATCTTCCGTACCGATTTCCCGCGCAACACGAATAATATCTTCTTTGTTGGACGCAATGAGTGGCCTGAAGACGAGCGTATCAACAGCCGAATCAATAACAGCCAAATTGGCCAAGGTCTGACTGGAGACTTGAGCCACCGCCTCGCCAGTGACAAGCGCCTTGCTATAAAGGTTTTTAGCCACCTCTGTACCAGCACGCAACATCATCCGCTTCAACACGACACCCATATATGAATCATTCACATTTTGCAGGATTTCTGACACGACCGGTTCAAAGGGAACAGAAATAAATTTCACGCGAGAGGACGAGCCATATTTCATCCACAAATATAGGGCGATCTCTTTTACTCCAATTTCGTGGTCACGTCCGCCTAGATTGAAAAAGCAAAAATGCGTACGCATACCACGCTTCATAGTCATATAGGTAGATACTGTCGAGTCAAAACCACCCGATATCAAACTCACAACGGAATCCAGGCTTCCCATTGGGAAGCCACCTAGACCTTCGTGACGCCGATTAATTATGAATAGCTGCTCACCACGTAACTCTAAGCGTACGGTAACATCGGGACTATGCAGGTCTACACCGGCGCTATTAGTGTGCTGATTCAAACCTCCGCCAATATATTTCTCTAACTCATGCGAACTAAAATCATGCTGTCCAACTCGCTTGCAACGGACCGCAAATGTTTTTCCCTCTAATCGATCGCCCCAAAGCTCACGCGTTTTTTCATAGGCGTCGTGCATCCCGTTAAACGGAAACTCCAAAACATCCAGAAAATGTGCAATACCCGACGTACAAGACAAGACTTCGACGAACTGACTGACTGTCGACTCGTCATTCCGTTGAGATACGATTACCAACTTGTCCCATTCACTCTGCACGTCTACGAATTCGTCGATCGCCCGCAATAAGGCTTTCAAATTATTGCGCAGCTGGCGAACAAACTGCTTACGTACTGGCTTGCTCTTGATCGTGATTTCGGGAAAAAATTTAACAATAAACTTCATTTGGGAAAAACTCGCGGACTGAACAAACGAGCATTATAAACACTATTTGGAATTGATACTCCTGTGTTAGGTTCTTTATTATGACCAATAGCCAGTAATTTCATCCAACAACACACGCACCAAAAAATCGCGCCCGCCTTCTTTTGAACAAAGCTTTCCCCCAGACTGTTTCTTGGTAGAAGATTTTGGTTTAAACTGTAGCGCTAAAGAACTAACATGCACCATAATTGTGCGAACGCACCAAATAAGAGCAATTTTCCGACCAACGGTTACCGAGAGGCGTAAAAATAGCTTATACAACAGCGAGTTAGCAAAGCCTGTTCACTGGTATATTTTTTGCTAAGTGCTAACACACTAACATCAACTAATACTTGAGAGTTACAGGAGAAACCCTGGTAGATCACCAAAAACGTTAAATAGAACAATTTGTAGCAAAAATCTATTGCGATTTCGCTGCTGAATCATTTCGATTTATAACTACTTACATACTTTTGAAGGAGTCCGAGGATGTCAGAGAAAACTCTGAATTTAATAAAAGAAAATGACGTGAAGTGGGTAGACATGCGCTTCACCGATACCAAGGGAAAAGAACAACACGTTACTATTCCCGCTTCCGAAATAAATGACGGCTTCTTCGAAGAAGGAAAAATGTTTGACGGCTCATCTATTGAGGGCTGGAAAGGCATCAATGAATCAGACATGATTCTAATGCCAGACGATTCAACGGCTGTAATTGACCCTTTTACCGATGACACAACGCTGAATTTGCGCTGCGGCATTGTTGAACCGATGACGATGCAAGGCTACAATCGCGACCCTCGATCGATTGCTCAACGCGCTGAAGATTACATGAAATCTACGGGCATTGCGGATTCATGCTTGTTTGGACCCGAGCCAGAATTTTTCGTTTTCGACGACGTGAAATGGCACACCGAAATGTCAGGTGTTGGTTATGAAATTAACTCTGAAGAAGCGGCATGGTCTTCTAACAAAGCCTACTCTGACGGCAACACAGGCCACCGGCCTGGTGTTAAAGGCGGTTACTTCCCCGTGCCACCAGTCGATTCTCTACACGACCTTCGTGGCGCAATGTGTAATGCCATGGAAGCCATGGATCTCGTTATTGAAGTACATCACCATGAAGTGGGTACTGCTGGTCAATGTGAAATAGGTGTCGGACCAGCAAGTATTGTGCAAAAAGCCGACGAGGTTCAAATTTTAAAATACTGCGTACACAATATTGCTCACGCGTATGGAAAGACTGCGACGTTCATGCCTAAACCCATCGTTGGCGACAACGGTTCTGGCATGCATGTTCACCAATCATTGTCTAAAGATGGCACCAACATCATGGCTGGCGATGTTTATGGCGGCATGAGCGAAACAGCGCTATTTTATATTGGCGGCATCATCAAACACGCTCGCGCAATTAACGCTTTTGCCAACGCCTCGACCAATTCATACAAGCGACTTGTTCCAGGCTTCGAGGCTCCAGTAATGCTGGCGTATTCAGCTCGTAATCGCAGCGCTTCAATTCGGATTCCTTTTGTTCCAAATCCAAAAGCCCGCCGTATTGAAGTTCGCTTTGGCGACCCTACTGGCAACCCATACCTCATGTTTACGTCGATGTTGATGGCTGGTCTTGACGGTATTGCTAACAAGATTCATCCTGGCGATCCTGCTGATAAAGATCTATATGACCTTCCTGCTGAAGAAGCAGCGTCGTTTCCAACAGTTGCCTCTACACTTGAGCAAGCGCTTGCGGCTCTGGACGCGGATCGCGAGTTCCTGACTGCTGGCGGAGTGATGGACGATGATACTATCGACGCTTACATAGCGTTAAAGAGCGAAGAAGTTGAACGCCTTAATTCGACAACTCACCCTGTCGAGTTCGATATGTACTATAGCTGCTAATAGCAAAAGCCATTTGTCCTTGGGACAAACTTTTGCTAAAGCCCGGCTCAAGGTACTGAGCCGGGCTTTTTTTATCGGTTTTTGCTGAATTGAGCGTTGTTACGAGCTTGTGCAGCCATCATTTTTTATTTTTCTGGCATATTTTTCGCAAAAAAAAGCTATTATTTAACTATAGCACTCAACCCATTTGAGAAGACTCATGAAGTTGCGAACTCATCTGCAGATACCTTTACGATTATTTTTAATCGCAAACATCGCCCTATCGATTTTTAGTCACGCTGAAGTATACAAATCTTTAGATAAAGACGGTCGTACCGTCTACACCGATAAACTCATGCCCAATTCAGAAAAAGTGAACATAACAGAACCCAATACAATCAGATCTATAACGGTTCCAGATCCCGACGGACAAGAGCCCGCGAGCAAACCCTTTGAATATGAAAAACTGACAATTACCAATCCCACTGATAATGGCATAATTCCCAACGGCCTCGTTCCTTTTGACGTCGCTATAAACGCTGCACCAAAACTTGATCCCGAACATCAAATTCAGCTCCTTATTGACGGCAAACTACATTCAAGTAGCTCGAAAAACACCTTTCGAGTCAACGGTCTCAGCCGTGGCCAGCATACATTACAGACTTTGATTCTCGATGCCTCTGGCAATCGATTAATACAATCAAAAGTCATTCGAGTTTTTGTTTATCGCCCATAATCGCCAGCGCCCCGCACTCAACCAGGCCTAAAACTGACCCC
>JBLHNZ010000033.1:0-15916 GCA_047623245.1 Oceanicoccus sp.
GCGTTTGGCAAATTATCGTTTTTACACCGTATCGCTGCTGCTCTTCGTAGTCATGAGTAAACTCGCTCAAGGTAATAATACGGTGACCGGGAAGGTTGTCCGTGTAGCCATAACCGCGAGGTGTATCACCACGAGTGACCATGATTTTGAGTGTCGCCTGTCGATAACTGCAATCTCCGAGAATCTGTGCCACTTCTTTTCTGAGCGCAAATTCGTCGCACTCAATATCTAATTTTTTGCAACCCACGCTTAATCTCTGCAGGTGAAGATCGAAAAACTCAGGTACCGCCCTTTGAACTTTAATAGTCTCGAACAATCCATCTCCGTAGCATAAACCCCGGTTATTTATCGAAATGAATTCGCTGGATATACCATCAACCAAAGTTTCGCTGGACATAGATATCAAATAACTTTTCCGAATACCAAACTACCATTGGTGCCGCCAAAACCAAAAGAGTTAGACAAAGTGTAATCGATCGACATTTGCTGAGCCGTGTTTGGAACGTAATTAAGATTACAACCGTCGCCGGGATTATCAAGGTTTATTGTCGGTGGAGCGACTTGATCGCGAATG
This sequence comes from Oceanicoccus sp., assembly GCA_047623245.1. Classification (GTDB taxonomy): domain Bacteria; phylum Pseudomonadota; class Gammaproteobacteria; order Pseudomonadales; family Dasaniaceae; genus Oceanicoccus. Next base: position 575 of record JBLHNZ010000033.1, read on the forward strand.
GCAAGAATAGAAAAGATAGCTTCAACTGATCCCGAAGCCCCTAACAAATGGCCGATCATTGACTTCGTCGAACTAACAGCTAATGAATGCGCCGAATCGCCAAAGACAACCTCGATGGCTTTACTTTCTGCCACATCACCCGCAGGAGTGGAGGTACCATGCGCGTTAATGTAATTTATTTGATCCGAATTCAAGCCCGCGTCAAAAATTGCATTACGCATGGATGCAGCTGCCCCGCTGCCGTCTTCAGGAGGCAGAGTGATATGGTATGCGTCTCCGCTCATGCCGAAACCCGCTAATTCAGCATAAATATTTGCGCCTCGAGCTTTTGCGAACTCATACTCCTCGAGCACCAGCATCCCAGCACCACTAGATAACACGAACCCGTCGCGATCCTTATCCCAAGGCCGGCTTGCAGACTGTGGATCATCATTGCGAGTCGACAGTGCTCTTGCCGCCGTAAACCCACCTAAACCTAAAGGCGTGTATGGCATTTCCGCCCCGCCGGCAATCATCGCGTCTGCGTCACCATAAGCAATCGTTCTTGCTGCCACACCAATATTATGAGTTCCAGTAGTGCACGCCGTAGAAATCGAGATATTGGGGCCGCTCATTCCGTATTTAATCGAAAGATTACCCGCTATCATATTAATGATGGTTCCCGGAACAAAAAAGGGAGAAATTTTGCGAGGACCTTTAGCTTCCAGTAAGTTGCAATTTTGCTCAATAGAACCTATCCCGCCGATACCAGAACCAATAGCAGCGCCGATTCTGGAAGAATTTTTCTCATTGATCTGTAGACCAGAATCTTCAATTGCCTGGATGCCAGCAGCCACACCATACTGAATGAATAAGTCCATTTTGCGAGCGTCTTTTGCCGACAAATAGCGACCGACATCGAAACCCTTAACAAACCCTCCGAAACGAGTAGAGTAAGCAGATACGTCAAACAAATCAGTAGTTGTTATGCCACTGGCTCCTTGCAGAACGGCACGCCACGTAGAATCAACATCATTCCCAAGCGGCGTAACCATGCCCATCCCTGTCACAACAACTCTCCGCTTTGACAATACCGGCCCCTCTTTAATCAATTTTTACCAGAAAATTTTCTTACAATTGTACCTGCCATAAACAACAAAAGCCGCCCTATTTACATAGAAACGACTTTATAAAACTTTAATTAACACAAGAGATTATGTTTTAGCCAAGATTTTTGTTGATATAATCGATAGCCAATTGGACAGTGGTTATTAGCTCGGCTTCTTCATCGGGAATTTCAGTTTCGAATTCTTCTTCAAGAGCCATTACCAGTTCAACGGTATCCAGTGAATCGGCGCCTAAGTCCTCAACAAACGAGGCTGATGTTTGCACTTCATCTTCTTTAACACCCAGTTGTTCAGCGACTATTTTTTTTACGCGATCTTCAATGCTGCTCATCGTCTTTTTCGACTCCCAAAATAAAATTAATATAATAAAGCATTATGCTTTGTGTCTCTATTTAAAGTATCACCAAATAATTAAACCTACGTAACACTTACAACAGAGATGTTTAATATGCTCTTGATTACGGCGGGCATTTTACTTGATTTTACCAAGCTTGTAACAGTTTTTCTCAATTTACCGCTTGAAATATCTATATTTACAATATTATCAATGACTTACGACATATACATACCACCGTTAACATGAACAGTTTCGCCGGTAATATAGCCTCCAGTCTCTTCTACGAGAAACTTAACAACAGCTGCAATTTCATCGGGCTGACCCAACCTAGCTAATGGAATTCGTGAAAACATCTCTTCTTTGTTCTCTTCAGACAAATCCTTCGTCATATCTGTGTCGATAAATCCAGGAGCAACACAATTCACCGTGATATTGCGAGAACCTAACTCGCGCGCCAACGCACGGGAGAACCCTTCGACACCGGCCTTGGTAGCTGCATAATTCGACTGTCCAGCGTTACCCATGGAGCCCACCACCGAACTGATATTGACTATTCGACCCCAGCGAGCCTTTGTCATGCCTCTAGCACATGCTTTACAAAGCCGGTACACCGAATTCAAATTCGTAGCGATAACATCGCTCCACTCCTCTTCCTTCATTCGCATCAATAGATTATCTTTTGTAATGCCAGCATTATTAACCAAAACCGTAGGTGCTCCGAATTTTTCGGTAATGCTCTTCATTACCAAAGCAATCGAATCGGCACTGGTAACATCAAGCATCATTCCTTCGCCATTTATTCCCGCGTCACTCATATACTTGCTGATGCTTTCAGCCCCTGCTTCCGTGGTAGCAGTGCCGACAATAAGGAAACCAGCAGCGCCTAACTGTTTCGCAATAGCCTGACCAATCCCCCTACTAGCTCCGGTAACCAATGCAACTTTAGCAGCCATAATTATTCCTCTTCCTTATTATTTTTAAGATTCTACCTGTAATTCAACCAACGCTTTCCCGAGGCCATCAGGGTTATCAATATTAAAGGTATTTAATGGTTTATGAATTCGTTTGTTTAAGCCACTTAGTACTTTACCTGGCCCACACTCTATCGTCGTTGTGGCGCCAGTATCTATCATAAACTGAACGCAACCCCTCCAGTTTACCGGGCTAGATATTTGTTTGACCAACAATGCTTTTATGTTTTCAGGATCACTTTCGGGCTTTGCGTGCACATTATGAATCACTGGAATTACCGGCTGAGAAACGACTAAACTCGCAATTTTTTCTGCAAGCTTTTCTCCAGCAGGTTTCATAAGAGAGGTATGAAATGGTGCACTAACGGGCAAAGGCATAGCTTTTTTGGCACCAGCTTCTTTTAACTGATTAATCGCATTTTCAACAGCCGCGACCTTGCCGGCAATGACGACTTGACCCGGAGAATTAAAATTGACTGCCTCTGCGCCAGTCAACTTACATATATCAATAACCACTTCGTCTTCCAAGCCAAGAATCGCGGCCATCGCACCGACACCTACGGGAACGGCGGTTTGCATAAATTGGCCGCGGTCTCTCACCAAGGTCACTGCATCGCTGAAGGACAAGCTACCCGCACAAACTAGCGCCGAAAATTCTCCCAAGCTATGGCCAGCCATTACCGCTGGCAAGGGACCATTTTTTTCTTGCCAAACCTTCCACAACGCCACACTAGATGTGAGTAATATAGGCTGTGTTCTTTCCGTTAAATTTAATTGTTCCTGTTCGCCATTCTGAACCAGGTCCCACATATCGTAACCAAGAGCTTCCGACGCTTCTGAAAAACAGTCTTTAACAACGGAAAAATTTTCGGCTATTTCAGTTAGCATCCCAACTTTTTGGGAGCCCTGTCCAGGGAAAACGAAGGCAAGTGTCGAATCTGTCATAGTGATTACTGTCCTTTTTGTTCTTAATTACAGATTTCCAGATTTCACGCAAATCGAAAATCACCAAAATTTAAATATGTATCAAAACGAACGCTAACGCAATTAACTTAGAAAGATGCGTCTAGGTTTTGCCCTTTAGCCTCTGCCCGATAGTTTCTACCAAATTGCATTCAACTTCTTTTTTTGCCTGCACTATTGCGTGAAAAAAACTATCTACCGTGCTATCTCCGTGGCTTTTTACCACAACGCCGCCCAAACCAAGGAAGCTCGCTCCATTATAGCGCTGTGTGTCGAGCTTTCTATAGATTCTGCTGAGAATAGGTTTCGCCAGTAACGCAGCACATCGCGAAAGCCAATCTCGCTTAAATTCTTCCATCACGACTGATGATATAAACGAAGCGGTCCCTTCAGATACTTTTAGCGCCACATTACCGACAAAACCATCACACACAACAACATCGGAAATACCTGAAAACAAATCACTCCCCTCAATGGAACCAACAAAGTTAATGTCCTTGTCAGCATCAATTAGCTTTCGGGCCTTTTTTACCTGATCATTTCCCTTTCCATCTTCCCTTCCGATATTTAACAAGGCCACTCGTGGGTCTTCCAAGCCATCAACAACCGAGGACAAAGCGGCCCCCATAATTGCGAATTGATGTAAATGGGAAGCATCGGTATCAACATTTGCACCTAAATCCAAAAGATACAGGTGCTGGTCATTGGCGGGAATAAGTGAGCATATTGCTGGCCGATGAATACCCTCTAACGTTTTGAGCACATAACAGCCCATCGCCAACAGAGCACCTGTATTACCAGCACTAACGACAGCATCGACGAGATTTTCATGCACGAGGTTAATTGCCATGCGCATTGACGATTTGGGTTTATGGCGCAAAGCAGCGGCCGGGGTATCTGACATGTGCACGACATCGGGCGCATGTACGATATTGAATTGATGAGGCGCGGATGATTCTATCTGTGAAAGCTGGAACTCGATCGCCTGACGATCACCTACCAGTGTTATTTCAATATTTGGAAAGCGGGATATTGCCTGAACGGCAGAGGGAACTGGGACACAGGGACCGAAGTCCCCGCCCATGCAATCAACAGCTATGCGAGTTTGCGAAGCCATTTCTTTGCTGTAGATTCAAGTCTAACTAGCATCTTATCAGACACTAATTAGCACTTATTCGTCGTCTTTAGTTTCGACAACTTTGTTTCCGCGATAAAAACCATCAGCTGTTACGTGATGCCGACGATGCGTTTCACCACTGGTTTGGTCAACTGAAAGAGTTGGTCCAGACAATGAATCATGTGAACGGCGTTGACCACGACGTGAACGGGTTACTTTACTTTTTTGGACAGCCATGGCTGAAACTCCTCACTTAACTTGCGTATTACAATTAATATCAATAAATACTTTTTTGCGATTGGCTTTGCGCTATTTCTCAAGCTTCAATTTTGCCAATGCATTAAACGGATTTTCCCGTTTTTCTAACTCTTCATCGGAACCACCATCTGTCAATTCGTCCAAATTACCGGCAGAGTAGCCGATTGCTTGGCCGCACTCTTCTGGCTTATGGTAATTAACATAAGGCAAACTGAGAATTAACTCCTCCGATATCACATCGCGGAGATCCGTTAACTCCTCTCCTACAATGAGCGGATCCAATGACTTAGGTAAGCGCTCTGCATCGTCCTCAGACCAAACGATACCCAAATCGAAATGGGCGTCAATCACTACCGGCATTGGTTCCAGACAACGTTGACAAAACACATTAACCGTCGAGTTTAAATTGCCCTCAATGTGTTTAAATCGCTGTTCATCGATATAAAACCTAAGCTTAACAGCTATCGAACCTTCCTGATCGGCAAGCAAATCGACAACGCGCGGTAGGCTAGAAATCGCGGCGTCTGCGACGATCTCTATACCTTTAACCGTCAGTTTTCGGATATCTAGCTGACTTGGTAGGGGGGGGTTCGACATAAGCGCGCAATAATAGGGCCCAAGTGTTGACCTGTCAAAGAAAATTACAGCTATTTCTACCATTTACGTAGGATAATCAGTAACTTCTTCTTATAATTGTTCCTTTCAACCGATTATTGTCCAATGTTACCCATAATACTAGCTTCGAGCTCTCCCTATCGTCGTCAACTCCTTGAAAAATTACACCTACCCTTTTCATGTTCGAGCCCAAATATCGACGAGTCCGTGAATGACGGAGAAACTCCGACTACACTCGTAGAAAGGTTATCGATAAGAAAGGCTCGAGTAGTTTCCGAAAACAACACACAGCATTTAATTATTGCTTCGGATCAAGTTGCCTGCCTTGGCGAAAGAATCCTTACCAAGCCTGGCAACCACAAAAACGCGGTTGAACAACTCATCAGCTGTAGCGACCAAACGGTGTCTTTCCTAACCGGGCTTGCCCTACTAAACAGCGCGACAGGAAACCTGCAATACTGCACGGAATCCTATGCGGTAAAATTTCGGAAGCTTAACATCGAGAGTATAGAGAGATACCTAGACATTGAACCCGCTTACGATTGCGCCGGGAGCTTTAAAATTGAAGGGCTTGGAATCGCGCTTTTTGAAAAACTACAAGGTGAGGACCCCAATAGTATTGTTGGGCTGCCGCTTATACGCTTAATTGATTTTCTGACCAACGAAGGTGTTGACGTATTGGGCTGAATAGATCGCTGTGACTCTTATCACAGCTCTTGCTTAGACACACCGCAAAAACCCAAAAACCGACACCGCTCTTAGACGAAAAGGGGTTCGAATGTATAACAAGACCCTCCCGGAACTCGCATACCCGACAGGACTTCTATGTATCTTTCGATAAAAATCCTTCATATAAGCTGCGCGGTGATTTCGATAAGCGGCTTCATTTTCAGAAGCATCTTGATTTTTAGAGCGTCAAGCTACACCCAAAAACGATGGATTAAAGTTTCACCACACGTCATAGATACCGTATTACTCGGTAGCGCTGTCTATCTTGCAATTAACTCGCAACAATACCCGATTGCCAACACCTGGTTGACCGCAAAAATCATTGGGCTGTTACTGTACATCAGCTTTGGCATGGTCGTTATGCGTTTTAGCACCAACCTCCGCTATCAGTTGTTTGGGTTTGCAATGGCTCTTCTCAGCTTTACCTATATAGTAAGCGTCGCACTCACCCGCGACCCACTCCCTTGGATCTAATTCGACGACTGACGCTAAAACGACAATATTGGAAATAATTGAGCTACGGGCAAACGCCTCTTTTTATGGTCGTAGACGGCAAAAAAAACCATTAATGCTCAGCCATTACCTGACGAAGGGTTTCTGGGTCTCTCCATTTCTGGCCGGTTAGCCTTAATACAAATACCGCTGCCAAGCTGATAATCATACATACGAAAATAACCCATGACGCTTTCGGTCCATACTCAAATACCTTTATCACTGCGTACTGGACGATCAACATGACCCAGTGCAAGGAAACGGAAGCGACCATTAACCAGCGAGTATCTCCGGCTCCGCGCAACACTCCCCCAGCCACCAAAATCAAGGCATCGGCCATTACGTAACTAGCCAAACCGAGCATCATATAGCTAGCTAACTCTCTAATTTCTTGACCATCGGCCTCACCTACAATGAATATATCGACTAAAGGCTGCCGAAACACCACAAACACCACAGCGAGTACTGCGGAATAACCAAGACCAATGATAAAACCAGAAGTAATGACTTCGTTCGCTTTATCCATATTTCCAGCCCCTATATGCCGACCGATAAGGCTGATGATGGCAATATTGAGACCGATCAACGGAATAAACGATACAATGTCCCAATTAAAAACGATTGCCGCAGACGCACTTTCAGCAACCCCATAAGACTGAAACATCAGCAAAAATAGATTGAAAGCTGCAACATTAAGAAACATTTCAAGACCCGACGGAAAACCTAGCCTCAAAAAACGATTCAAAATCCCTTTATCAAAAACGGCAGATTGCAGAACGTGAAACTGATAACGAACGGAACGATGGAAATAGAAAAAGACAAATATCAACAAGGTGAACAAAGTCCCTATTATCGTCCCAATACCCGCACCAACAATACCCAATTCAGGAAAACCAAACCCGCCAAAAATCAACACATAGGTTAAGGGTATATTAAGAGCAACACCCAAAGTATCTGCAATCATGATCTTTCGCGTTTGCCCTACACCGGAAAAGAACGATGCTATACAGGTTTTACTCAATGAAAAGAATGAACCCCACATCAACACTAGAAAATACTTTTTTTCCAATTCAGCCTGTAGAGGATCATGCCCCATAGCTTCAAAAAGATCGCTGACGAAAAAGCTGATCAAGAAAAGTAACGGCATACACATCGCACAGAGAATCATTCCCTGAGTAACAACCCGAGAACATTTGGCAAAATTCCCCGCCCCGTAATACTGAGCAACCAAAGCGTTTGCATAAGACAGAACGCCAATAAATAATGAAAGACAGAAAAACGACGCTACCCCGCCACCCAATGAAGCGGCCATGTGAGTAGGACTAATCTGGGACATGAACAATCTGTCGGTAAAGATCATCACGGCAAAAGCTCCCTGCGACACCACCATTGGGACGGCAATCTCCATGAGCTCTTTTAAAGGTGTTTTATTCATTGTTTGTTACCACGAAATTTTAAATATATAGTTCCGGGCAAAAAAAACCCGAATGGCCAGTTAGCCCTCCGGGTTTCAACTTATAGAAATGGAAGACTAGATGTCTTCCACTTAGAATGAAAGAACTAGGTAATGACTGAGCGCAGCACAAAAGAGCGCTGTTCAACGCTGTTCGGTACATGTTTATGCGAATAAATGCTCATCAAATAAATTCCCAGATCTTTTTTACTAAAATATTCCGCGATCGTATACCTATTAACCGAAAAGTCAACGGTGTCCCACTTAAATACTCTCACTACGAACATCGAATGGTATTCAGAGCAACCCTGGACAACCCTCTCTTCGCAAAAACCCAAGAGATCAACCACTGTCACTCGGCAGCGAGTCTAGAACAGATTGCAATTCGGGGCTTAACTTGGCTGCCACACACAAATCCGCCTCGTCTTCAGGCATTGGTACTTTCAGGCTCGCCGCATGCAAAAACAGACGATTAAGCCCTTTTGTTTTGAAAAGACGACAGACGTCCTGATCACCGTATTTATCGTCTCCAATTAGCGGATGTCCAGCGTGTAACGCATGTACCCGGATTTGATGGGTACGCCCTGTTATGGGTTTGGCCTCTACTAAAGTTGCTTGGTCGTATCTGGTAACAATACTAAACTCAGTCACTGATTTCTTCCCGTCGACAGACACCCTCACCATCCGCTCACCTGATTTAAGTGTATTTTTTTCCAACGGAGCACTTACCGTCTTGCGACGATTTGGCCAGCGACCAGCAGCGAGCGCGAAATACCGCTTGTCGATGGTGCCATTACGCAACTGTTCATGCAAATAACGTAACATGCTGCGTTTCTTTGCGACCATTACACAGCCAGACGTATCGCGATCCAACCGATGTACCAACTCCAGAAAACGCGCCTCTGGGCGCATTACGCGCAATGCCTCGATAAGTCCTTGACTAATGCCACTACCACCATGGACAGCAAGACCTGAAGGTTTGTTAATGACCAGCAACCGATCATCTTCGTAAAGAACGGAGTTACTGAGAATCTGATTTAGGCTGTCTGATACGTGCGTTGGTGAATTCTCTTGTGCGACGCGGACAGGAGGAATACGTACAATATCACCATCACAAAGCTTATATTCCGGCTTCACTCTCGACTTATTGACCCTCACCTCCCCTTTTCGTAGAATTCGATATATTCTTGATTTCGGCACGCCTTTTAACCTGCGCAACAAGAAATTATCTATTCGCTGTCCGGCATGAGCATCAGTAACCTCAACAAAGATAACCTTAACTGTTTTGTGGTCTTCCTTATCTTTCATTACATTTCCAAGCTAAGTGTTTGATGTACATAGAAATTACTGTTATAGTCCCGAAGTATTTTGCAAGAACTGGTTTTCGTCTCTCTTCATGCCACTCATGACTATCCCTTTTATAGGATGATGACTCATAAGAAAAGCTCTTTTGATGGCAAGACACAATTAAAGAAAACGTGAAGACTTAATCGAGATGACAGAAAAATCAAAAGTAGAGTCTAGCAAAATTATGACAGTACGACAAAAAAGTTAGCAAAACCTAACATATTTTTTTTGCTATGCCGTACAAAAATATTTTTCAAAGCACTTACCTAAATTTGAAATGAGTAAAGTGTTTTGTGAATTAACAATTTTATTAACAATGCAGTCGAATTGACGCAAGCATCGTTGAAACAGTTTTTAAATTTGAGACGCAGGTAGAGTGTTTCCGACCCAGCAAAGTGAAGTGAGTTTCAAACACTCCATGCTCCGTCGTTATATTTTTTACCCGTGCAGTTGCTAATTTTTTATGCATTTCAAACAGATTTGTTTGAAAAAAATGCGTAACCGTAACAGTTGTTTAGAGCTGTTAATTTGTTTTTATGAAAGTAAATTAACACTCAATACTGTAAAAACCTCTATATTTACTGCTGATAGCGCCGCAACGCGCTGTTAGCGTTATGTATTTGCCAGAGACGGCAAGGTTATTTTCAGCATAGCACTTCGTCCATTTCTAAAATCCGTGATCACGGAAATGCGCAAATTCCTGCGACAGGATTTGTAACTACCATGAAAAGAATGCTTATTAATGCAACTCAACCAGAAGAGCTGCGTGTTGGCCTCGTTGACGGCCAACACTTATACGATCTGGATATTGAAAACAGAACCCGCACGCAAAAGAAATCAAATGTATACAAGGGAATCATTACTCGCGTAGAGCCAAGCCTCGAAGCAGCTTTTGTAGATTTTGGAGCAGATCGCCACGGCTTTCTACCTTTGAAGGAAATTTCCCGAGACTATTTTTATCGTAAACCGTCTGAAGTCAGCGGGCGATTCAAAATAAAGGATGTATTAAAAGAAGGCACAGAAGTCATTGTGCAAGTCGATAAGGAAGAAAGAGGCAATAAAGGTGCTGCACTCACTACTTTTGTGAGCCTAGCGGGACGGTATTTAGTTTTAATGCCAAACAACCCTCGGGCCGGCGGTATTTCTCGTCGCATAGAAGGCGATGAACGAACAGAATTACGAGAGGCAATGAACTCAATCACGGTACCCAATGGAATGGGAGCAATTGTACGAACAGCTGGCGTAGGACGAAGCGGCGAAGAATTACAATGGGATCTCGACTATCTGATCCATATGTGGGAAGCCATAAAGAAAGCGACCGCCGAGCGTAAGGCGCCACTTCTTCTTCTTCAAGAAAGCAACGTAATCATTCGAGCAATACGCGATTACTTGCGCGAAGATATTGACCAAGTACTTATCGATAATAAAGACGCCTATGCTGAGGCCTTCGATTTCGTTACTCAGGTTATGCCTCACTACCAAAACCGTATTCGCCTATATGAAGACCCCGTCCCACTATTCAATCGCTATCAAATAGAAAGTCAAATAGAAACCGCTTTTGAACGCGAAGTTCAGCTCCCATCGGGCGGCTCCATCGTGATAGATCCAACGGAAGCGTTAATTTCCATTGACATCAACTCGGCACGCGCAACAAAAGGCCGCGATATTGAAGAAACGGCCACAAAAACTAACTTGGAAGCCGCTGATGAAATAGCACGCCAATTGCGTCTAAGAGATATGGGCGGATTAGTTGTCATCGATTTCATTGATATGAACCAGTCAAAGAACCAGCGATCTGTTGAAAACAGAATGCGAGATGCGCTAGACATCGATCGTGCCAGAGTACAGGTAGGGCGTATTTCACGTTTTGGCTTATTGGAAATGTCACGCCAGCGTTTACGCCCTTCTCTTGGAGAAACAAGCGCTAAAGTTTGCCCTCGGTGCACTGGACAGGGAATTATCCGCGACACAAAATCACTATCTTTATCAATTTTAAGACTCGTTGAAGAAGCAGCAAGTAAAGACCGAAGTGCAGAAATACGAGTATTAGTGCCTGTAGACGTAGCCTCGTATCTACTCAACGAAAAACGAATCCCGATTCATGATATTGAAACGCGAACAGGTGTTCGAGTCGTCATTATTCCTATACCACAAATGGACACGCCACACTTTGAAGTCCAGAGACTACGTGACGATGAGATAAGTGAAAAAATTGAAACAAGTTATAAAATGCAAACAGAACAGGTTACCGCCGACGAAGTAGTAGTCGAAGCTGCCCCCGTTCAGGAAGCAGCTGTTAAGTCGGTAACACCAAGAACAGCACCGCAACCACAACCGGTAACCGAAGCTAAGCCAACAAAAACCGATACTACTGCCAAACCTGGCCTTTTCTCTAGGATAGTTAGGTTATTTAGCAACGATGAAGAAGCGGCCAAAGAACCTGAGAAACCTCAGGAGGCAAGCCGCCCTAACACTAAGAACCGTCGCCCTCAAGGCCAAGGCCGAAATACCCAAGGGCAACAGAATCGCAATCGTAACCGTACGAACGAACAACGGAATGATCGCAACAAACCGCAAGAACAAAATAGAAGTGCACCACAGCAGCCGAAACCAGAAGTTGACGGTAATAGTAAAGATAAAGATAAAGATAAAGATAAAGACATTACCGAGAACAAACCGCAACAACGCCCAGAAAATCGGAAACCACGCACATCGTCAAGACGTCGAAATCGCGGACCGAGACACACCAATGCAAACGAGAATGTTTCAACCGAAGAGGTAGCGGCAGTCACACAGATTCCCACTGATAAAACCGAATCACTGGCTAAGACGGAGGGTTCTCCCGGCGAAACAATCACTACAAACGAAACCTTACCGCCAAACGGCAACACTTCTGCTGTAAAAAATGCCATTCTTCCGACCGACGACTCAAACGTAGCAGCCGGGAAAAATACGGACAAGCAGGACGCAACCAGCGTAAACTCGGCCGCTAGAGAAGAAACATCAAGTAAAAAAGAAACAGCCGAGCCAGTGCAACAACCCCCAGCCGAACCAATAGCTGAAGTAACCGAAGCTTCCAGTAAAGCTGAAATTGTAGCTGACGCGACTGAAGCAGCTAAGGTAGCTGAAGTGGTTGAAGCACCTGAAGCAGTAGCTGAAGTGGTTGAAGCACCTGAAGCAGTAGCTGAAGTGGTTGAAGCACCTGAAGCAGTGGCTGAAGTGGTTGAAGCACCTGAAGCAGCGGCTGAAGTGGTTGAAGCACCTGAGGCAGCACCTGAAGTGGTTGAAGCAGCTGAAGTGGTTGAAGCACCTGAAGCGGCGACTGAAGTGGTTGAAGCAGCTGAAGTGGCTGAAGTGGTTGAAGCACCTGAAGCGGCGACTGAAGTGGTTGAAGCAGCTGAAGCAGCTGAAGTGGCTGAAGTGGCTAGCATAAAACCTGCGGCGCCAGCAGAAGGGGAAAAGAAAGCAAAAAGTGTCATTACACGTCCAGAAGGAAGAGCGTCAAATGACCCACGCACATCGCCAAGCGTTGTTGAGGAAATAGAAATCAACACTATCTCTTTAGCAGTGAACGCAGAAACGCCCGCTAGCGCCGCGCAGCCCGACCCAGACCGCGAGGAAACTGGCCGTGCACTAAACGATCCCCGCTTAAAACGGACCGTTTAGATTTAACCATTACTTCAAATATAAAAATTAATAAGTCCGGCTGCTGCAGCCGGACTTATTGTAATAAAAAGAATTTTTAGCGAATAATGACTATAAAATATACACTGTGAATGGATTTTGATCTATTTGACGCTTATCGGTCACTACTCTCAAGAAAAATCAGAAAAACAAAAGCTTAGCGGCTTTTTGATGGCTTAATAAAACTTGTCTATCAAAAAAACCTATGTATAATCCCGACCCTGCTGATGCGATGGTCCGGTTATCGAAAAAAATCGAATATCAGCAAGTACCGCGAACTGGAAAATGTATTACGAAGAAAAGGATTTAGTGCTCCTTGCATCATAAGCACTGAACAGTTTTGGAGAGATGGCAGAGTGGTCGAATGCACTGGTCTTGAAAACCAGCGAGGTTAATCCCTCCTAGGGTTCAAATCCCTATCTCTCCGCCATATTAGGCGAAAACAAAGGGCTGTAGGCTACGCCCTTTAAATACCCGTCATTTACCCACCACCCATTTTTTGGGTGGTGGGTAAATACCACCCCTCTTACCGAATCACAAAAATCAAACCCAACAAATTACCATCCATCATTTGCACCATTACCCCGACACATAACAAAGCCGATTCCCTCACGCTAAACCACTTCGTGGTAAGTGATTTACAAAAAACGGTGCCCGGGCATGAGATTACACCGCTAGCGGCGTGACAGGCGTTCCCGAAGTCGTGTGAATGACCTTTCCTCAATATGATGTGGTCCAGCTTTTCTTTACAACCCAGTTAAGCAATTTTTTTCAGTTCAAACTCCTCCGCTTCAAATTGAATTGGGCTCTTATAAGTCCAAGGTTGAATGCAGTCGATGGTGGTTGTAAAACATCGTTATGTAATTCATTACATCCTGTTGAGCTTCGATCCTCGTTTGGTAGTGCGTCCAATGAATTCGCTCTTGCTTCAAGCGTCCAAAGAAACTTTCTGCAACAGCGTTATCCCAACGATTACACTTTCGACTCATGCTACCCACAAAACCGCGCGCTTTCAGTAATCGCAAGTACTCTTTGCTGGCGTATTGCAAACCCCGATCTGAATGTACAATCAATCCAGCCGCGGGCCGTCTTTGCCACATAGCCATTCTTAGTACGTCACAGGCTAACTGTGCTTCCATTCGCGAACCAATACTCCAACCCACCACCTTTCGGGAAAACAGATCAATGACAACAGCTAGATACAACCAGCCTTCCTGAGTCCACAAATAGGTGATGTCGCCAACGTACGCTTGATCACGCTTGATCACGCTTTTCAACTATGAATTTCCGATTTAGCACATTGTCAAAAACCCGTTGTTTATGATTGCTGTTAGTCATCACCTTGTATTTCTTCCGGTATCTCACTTGCACTCCGGCTTCTCTCATGAGCCTTCTGGGCTTACTACGACTGACTGGATAGCTCAGAGCATTTAAGGCCTTTTTCATTCGCCGACTGCCATAACTGTAACCGCTACCTTCAGCTATGACTCGCACAGATTCCAGCAACTCCCGGTGATAAGGATCGTCACGCTTACCTCCATTTCTTCGACGGTATCCATAATAACCACTGCGAGTAACATCCAGTGATCGACACATCAAGTCGATCGGGTAGGTCTTCTTCATTTGGGTAATAAACGACTACTTTACTTCGTTTCTTTGGCAAAGAAGACCGTCGCTTTTTTTAGGATTTCTTTCTCCACTTTCAATCGCCGATTTTCCTCCTTTAACCGACGAATTTCTTCCTGCTCCGGCGTCAGCTTCCCATTACCCCGAAAAGCCTGCCCGTCATCTTCTTGCAGTTCTTTGACCCATCGAGTGAGCATATTAGCATTGACACCCAAGCTTCTTGCCGCTTCTGCTCTTGTGTAGTTCTGCTCCATCACCAGGCTGATGGCTTCCAACTTGAATTCTTTCTAATATTTCTTTCTTGTGGTCATTTCTTGTTCTCCAGTCAAGACAATTATACTCTTAACTAGATTGTGCAGATCTATTGGACCACATCAGACTTACTAACAACTCATCGTAAGCTAGGGTGCTGTTAGGTAGTGATTCAAGACCGCGTTTTAGCACGCAGTCTTGTAAAACCCATCAGGCCCAAACCAACCAAGAATAGGGGGTAGGTCGCAGGTTCGGGCACCTCAATGCAGCCCTCTCCACCGATAACCGCACTGTCACCTACGGAAACATACGAGGCGGCCGAATAAAGTCCGGCGCAGCTGCCATCAGACGCATTTTTCACTGCCGAATTAGCCCCCACCATTATGTACTGA
>JBLHNZ010000034.1:0-15845 GCA_047623245.1 Oceanicoccus sp.
TGTTGACACGTTATTTAGAATCCCAAGTTTATCAGGCTGTTGTTGAAAATGGTGCCTGCGAACAGGCGTCGCGGATGTTGGCAATGAAAAATGCCACTGAAAATGCGGGTGACTTAATAGATGATTTGCAGCTTGTCTACAATAAGGCCCGGCAAGCGGCGATTACACAAGAATTGTCTGAAATAGTGAGTGGTGCTGCAGCAATCAGTAGTTGATAGAGCAATAGCGTTTGGTGTCAGGGTATCAGAACTAAAAGTTGATCCCGAACCGAACTCTGGTTGAGGTAAGGTACTTAACACTCACTCGCTTAAGAAAGCGCTCTTAAGAAAACAATGCAAACAGAATTTAATTTTGAAGGCCAAGCGAAAAAAGCAGAGCCTAAAAATCCTAGAGAGGAACCGGAAATGAGTAGCGGACAAATCGTTCAGATCATTGGCGCGGTAATCGACGTGGAATTTCCACGTGATTCAGTACCTAAGGTTTATGATGCACTGACAGTCACCGAAAAAGGGCTGACCCTGGAAGTACAGCAGCAGTTAGGCGACGGAATAGTACGCACCATCGCCATGGGTGCCTCCGAAGGAGTGAGCCGTGGCTTATCGGTAGAAAATACCAAAGCGCCTATCAGTGTCCCAGTCGGTATTGAGACTTTAGGTCGTATCATGGACGTATTGGGAAACCCGATTGATGAGTGTGGTCCAATTGGCGAGAAGGAGCGTTCTCCTATTCACCGTAAAGCGCCTCCTTACGATCAACTATCTGCCTCTGACGACTTGTTAGAAACAGGTATTAAGGTTATCGACCTCGTTTGTCCTATCGCCAAGGGTGGTAAAGTAGGATTGTTCGGCGGTGCCGGTGTTGGTAAAACTGTAAACATGATGGAGTTGATCAACAACATCGCCGTTTCGGGTGGCGGGCTATCTGTCTTCGCTGGTGTTGGTGAGCGTACTCGAGAAGGCAACGATTTCTATTACGAAATGCAAGAAGCTGGTGTTGTTAACGTCGAAACTCCTTCTGAGTCAAAAGTAGCGATGGTCTACGGTCAAATGAACGAGCCTCCCGGAAACCGTTTGCGAGTTGCGCTGACAGGTTTGACCATGGCGGAAAAATTTCGAGATGAAGGTAAAGACGTACTTTTGTTTGTCGATAACATCTACCGATACACTCTTGCTGGAACTGAAGTGTCTGCATTGTTGGGTCGTATGCCATCAGCGGTTGGCTACCAGCCTACGTTGGCTCAAGAAATGGGTGAACTACAGGAGCGTATTACCTCTACAAAGACAGGTTCTATCACTTCTATTCAAGCGGTATACGTACCAGCGGATGATTTGACTGATCCATCGCCAGCAACAACCTTTGCTCACCTCGATTCAACGGTTGTACTGAGCAGAGATATTGCGTCTAAGGGGATCTATCCAGCGATCGATCCGTTGGATTCTAGCTCACGGCAGCTAGATCCGTTAATTATCGGAACCGAGCATTACGATACTGCTCGAGGCGTTCAGTCAGTACTCCAACGATACAAAGAGTTAAAAGATATTATCGCAATATTGGGTATGGACGAATTATCAGAAGAAGATAAGTTGGCTGTTAACCGAGCTCGAAAAATCGAACGTTTCTTGTCACAGCCGTTTACTGTAGCGGAAGTCTTTACCGGGTCGCCCGGAAAATACGTGACTTTGAAAGAAACGATCTCAAGTTTTAAGGGCATCTTAGAAGGCGAGTACGATCACATTCCAGAGCAAGCGTTCCTAATGTGTGGCGGGATCGATGAAGTACTGGAAAAAGCCAAGTCACTGTAATAAATGAGGGGATACTTAATAATTAGTATTCCCTGTTTCTTACCGAAGACTGTTCAGAATTAATAGAAAAGAAACTAGATAGGCGTAATATTTATGGCTATGACTATTCATTGCGATATCGTCAGTGCAGAGCAAGAAATTTTCGCGGGATTAGTGGAAATGATTGTCGCGACTGGTACTTTGGGTGATCTTGGGATTAGCTACGGTCATGCGCCCTTGTTGACGTCTTTGGAACCGGGTCCCATTCGGATTAAGAAGCAAAATGGCGAGGAAGAAGTTTACTACCTTTCGGGTGGTTATTTGGAAGTTCAGCCGGGTATTGTCAGTGTTCTAGCCGATACGGCCATTCGCGCTGATGATATTGACGAAGCGTCGGCACTTGCTGCTCAAAAAGATGCTGAACATGCATTAGTGAACCAGACTGGTGATTTCGACTACGGTCGAGCATCTGCCCAACTGGCAGCTGCTACTGCGCAACTTCGTACAATTCAAGCTATTCGGAAAAAGTTTGGCTAATGTTATTAGCTTTAAATAGCGTCTTACTCGCTTTATAGTGAGACATACCAGATATAAAAGAGGGTAGCATTGGCTACCCTTTTTTATATCTGGTATAAAAGGCTACAATAATCCCAGACGTAGGCAAAAAGGAACCCTTGTGAGCACAAAAACCCCCACCGAGATAATCATTCTAGCCGCGGGACAAGGTAAACGGATGCGCTCCAAATTACCTAAGGTTCTCCACTGCATCGCTGGCAAACCGATGTTAGTCCATGTAATAGATAGTGCCAGAGAACTAGATGTGGCGAGTATCCATGTCGTAATAGGGCACGGCGCCGAACTTGTGAAAAGCACAATTGAAAGCCCCAACATAAAATGGGCTACCCAAGAACAACAGCTAGGAACGGGACATGCTGTTGCCCAAGCTATGCCCAACGTAGATCCGAACAGTATTGTCTTAATCGCTTACGGCGATGTTCCGCTTATCCGATCATCGACCATGGGAGCCCTAATTGCAGCTGCTAACGAAAATACGTTAGCATTGTTAACAGTATTTTTGGATGATCCTTCAAATTACGGGCGCATTGTACGTGAAGACAATGAGATCTGTGCCATTGTTGAAGAGAAAGACGCCAGCAGCCAACAGTTGGAAATTAGAGAGGTCAACACCGGAATATTGGCCGTCACCGCTAAGAAGTTAAACGAATGGTTACCGAAACTGTCTGCTGATAACGCTCAAAACGAATACTATCTAACAGAAATAATCGCTATGGCCGTCGAAGACGGGATGGAGGTAGTCGCACAGCATCCGAGATCGATTATGGAGGTTGAGGGTGCAAACGATCGTTTACAAATAGCGGCGTTAGAGAGAAGTTATCAACAACAACAGGCTCTGAGGTTAATGATGGGCGGTGCTACGATTGCCGATCCGGATCGCATTGACGTGAGAGGCAACATTACCGTGGGTGAAGACGTCTTTATCGATATTAATTGTGTTTTTATAGGCGACGTTTCTATAGCAGACGATGTTAGCATCGGCCCAAATTGCGTCATAGAAAATTCAAGTGTTGGACAGGGCAGTAACATAAAAGCCAATTGCGTTTTGGAAAATGCGATCGTATCGACCAACTGTGAGATAGGACCGTTTGCACGGCTACGTCCCGGTTCGGTGTTAAACAATAAGGTGAAGATTGGGAATTTTGTCGAAGCAAAAAATACGATCTTCGGTGAGGGTAGTAAAGCCAATCACCTAGCTTATCTTGGCGATTCAACATTAGGTGAATCTTGTAACATTGGAGCGGGCACCATTACGTGTAATTATGACGGTGCTAATAAATATAAAACGACTTTAGGCAATAATGTTTTTGTCGGGTCCAACAGTACCCTCGTGGCCCCAATTGAAATAGCTGATGGGGGCTTCGTTGGTGCCGGTTCAACAGTCACCAAGAATATTTCCATTGATCAATTAGCTATTGGCCGCGGTAAGCAGCGAAATATTGATGGTTGGCAAAAACCAGTAAAAGGTTAAAAAATAGGGATTAATTATGTGTGGTATTGTTGGTGCGGCGGCTAGGCGAGAAGTATCCGCTATATTGGTCGAAGGTTTGAAGCGTTTGGAGTATCGAGGCTACGATTCTGCAGGCGTGGCAATAATTGATAATCAGGGAAAGATAGGCTGCCATAAGCGCATGGGTAAAGTCATCGTTTTGGACGAAGCGATGCTCGCCCACCCTTTACAGGGTACAACGGGTATAGCTCATACACGCTGGGCGACACACGGGCAGCCGTCAGAAGCGAATGCCCATCCGCATCTTTCCGAGAATAAGATTGCGCTAGTACACAATGGTATCATCGAAAACCATAAGTCCCTCCGCGAGGAACTCACAGCACAAGGCTATGAGTTCAAATCACAAACAGATACTGAAACAATAGTACATCTGGTGCATTCAGAAGTTTTAAAGGGCATGGATTTGTTTGGCGCTGTTAACGCAGCGGTAAAAAAACTCGAAGGAGCTTTCGGCTTAGCTGTCATCAACCGGGATGAACCCGAAAGAATAATCTGTGCGCGTAGTGGTAGCCCACTGGTTCTAGGTTTAGGTATAGGAGAAAATTTTCTAGCGTCGGATCAGATGGCGCTTCGACAAGTTACGGATCGATTCATTTATCTCGAGGAGGGGGATTTCGCAGAAATAACACCCGACAGTTACCGAATTTGGGATGCAGAAAACAACGAAGTAGCCCGTAAAATATTACGCTTAACCGATAAGACAGAGGCCGCCGACAAAGGAAACTTCCGTCACTTTATGCTTAAGGAAATTTTTGAGCAACCCGACGTTATTAGAAATACACTGTTGGGTCGAATCGCCAAGGGGCGTATTTTAGAGCAGGCTTTTGGAACAGAAGCGAAAAGCGTTTTCGACAAAACTAAGGCCGTTCAAATAGTCGCTTGTGGCACAAGTTATCACGCCGGTATGGTAGCGCAATATTGGATTGAAGGCATCGCAGGAGTTCCCTGTCGTGTTGAAGTAGCGAGTGAGTTTCGCTATAGAAAATTTGTCGTTCAAGATGACACATTGCTTCTTACGATTTCACAATCAGGAGAAACCGCCGACTCCCTAGCGGCACTCCGTTTAGCAAAAACGCTGGGTTATGCTTCAACCATGACTATTTGTAATGTGGCACAGAGTTCTCTTGTAAGAGAGTCAGATTTGGCGTTAATGACAGAAGCAGGACCCGAAATTGGTGTTGCTTCGACTAAGGCTTTTACCACACAGTTGGTTGCTCTATTGTTATTGACTGTCGCGCTCGGTCGACGTCATGGGCTCGAATCTAGCGAAGAAGAAAAAATCGTAGCAGCGCTTCACGCTTTGCCGGCCCTATTAGAGGAGACCTTGAGCCTCGATAACGATATCAAAAAGATGTCACAGTCGTTCGCCGAAAAGCACCATGCTCTTTTTCTTGGACGGGGAGCGCAGTGGCCTATCGCGATGGAGGGCGCTTTAAAGCTGAAAGAAATTTCCTACATTCATGCTGAAAGCTATGCCGCTGGGGAATTGAAACACGGCCCGCTCGCTTTGGTAGATGCCGACATGCCAGTTATTGCCGTCGCCCCCAATAATGAGCTGTTGGAAAAGTTAAAATCCAACCTGGAAGAGGTTCAGGCAAGAGGTGGTGAGTTATTTGTATTTGCCGATAAAGCATCAGGCTTTAACAGTAGCGAAGATGTTAGTCTGATTAGCGTTCCGAATGTACCCGATGTTATTGCTCCCATTATATACACTATCCCACTGCAGTTACTGTCGTATCACGTAGCAGTGCTTAAAGGAACAGACGTCGATCAGCCGCGTAATTTGGCGAAGTCCGTAACAGTCGAGTAGGCATAAATCTTGTACTGCTTATACGTTGCTTTGATAGAAATTGTGCGATAGGAACAGTGATGGATGCACAGAGTGATCGGTCCAAGGTTCTTTTTCTTTGTACAGGTAATTCTTGTCGTAGCCAAATGGCAGAGGGGTGGTTACGCCACTTAAAATCCAGTAAATATGAGGCGTTTTCAGCTGGGATTGAACACCACGGACTTGATGAGATTGCAGTAAGAGTGATGGCCGAGGTGGGCGTAGATATTTCACATCAGCGCTCAAAACTGTTTTCAGAATTGATGATGGTTCCAGATTTTATAGTGACCGTTTGCAGTAATGCTGAAAAAAACTGTCCCCACTTGGCGCCTAAAACCCGAAAAGCCCATGCCATCTTTAGAGACCCACCAACAATGGCTTTAGAGTTGGATTCGGACAAAGACATCCTGGAATGTTATCGTAACGTGCGGGATGAAATTAGAGTCTTTGTTGAAGACATCGAAACTTGCCTTTTATAATATGAGCGATATGTCAAAAACTCGTTGAAATTTATTGCTCGGCGTTTTTCTCCAAATCGGAATGAAAATTGTTATGGAATCAGTTATTGAAGAATTGCGAGCTTGTAACGAAAAGGTGCCAGTGCCTTTAGAGCTGCCAGATATGGACGATATTATAAGCGCAGAAGAACAAATCCTATTATCGTTAGACAGTGAATTTCGACAGTACATGTTAACAGTTAGCGATGTTATCTATGGAAAACTTGAGCCGGTGACAGTCGCCGATCCTAATTCCCATACCTACCTACCGGAAGTTGCTGCAATGGCTTGGTCGCTCGGCGTTTCAAGAGAACTTATTCCTCTGTGTGAAGACCGAGGTATGTATTATTGTACTAACGAAATCGGAGAGGTTGTTTTGTGGAAAGATGGAGAAATCACTAACGACGAACCGTGGACTAGTGTTTGGCAATGGGTTGAAGGCGTTTGGCTAGAAAAATATTAGCTTGATATATAATTACTATAGATTGAGTCGATAGCAAAAAAGAGAACTTGAACGTTGGCTAAAGCACAAAAAATTCCAATTTTATATTCCTTTCGGCGCTGTCCATACGCTATTCGAACACGTATGGCTCTTTTCTATTGTGGTGTCAGAGTTGAACTTAGAGAAGTTGTTTTGAAAAGTAAACCGGAGAGTATGTTGCTTTACTCGCCAAAAGGAACCGTTCCGATTCTAGTTCTCGAGGATGGTCGAGTTATCGATGAAAGTGTAGATATTGTTAACTGGGCTCTTTCCGTATACGATCCCATGCAACTAAAATCTGGTTTCTCTATAGCCGATTTAAACGAACTAAAATTTCTTCAAGAAACGAACGACTTCGTCTTTAAGCCACATCTCGATCGTTATAAGTACGCGGATCGTTATCCCGAAGGAAGCGCGCTAGAATATCGAAAAAATTGTCAGGTCTTTATTGAGTCTTTAGAGTCCAGGCTCGAACGAACGTGTTTTTTAATGGGGGAATACAAGACTGTTGCCGACATTCTTCTTCTTCCCTTTGTTCGACAGTTTGCTCATGTCGATAAAAAATGGTTCGATACTACTGAGTATTTTCACGTTCGTCGCTGGTTAAGCGACGAAATTGAGAGTAGTGCATTTATTAAGGTTATAAAAAAACATCCTCCCTGGAACCCCGAGCAGCAACCAATTGTTTTTCCTTGAACTACTCGCTCTTTATTAGACACGAATCAATCTTGGTTACTCAACAAAAGCTCGTTCTACAACATAGTGTCCGAGATTTCCTCGGCGGGCCTCGTTAAATCCACTTCCATCGAGAATCGAGCACGTTTCTTTGAGCATGCTTGGGCTACCGCAAATCATGAATCTGTCTAACTCAGGGTTAATAGGCGCAAGGCCAACATCATTAGCCAACTTTCCGCTGCGTAGTAAATCGGTCAATCGCCCTGTGTTTTTATAGGGCTCTCTTGTCACCGTGGGATAATATATTAGTTGTTCGCGAATTTGCTGGCCAAAATAGGGGTTATTTGGCAGCGATTGATTTATTGTATCCTGATAGACAAGCTCTTCTTCAAATCGACAACCGTGAGTCAATATGACTTTATCGAATTGTTCGTAGGTTTCCGGATCTTTGATAATACTCATGAACGGAGCTAAACCGGTGCCAGTACTGATCAAATAGAGGTTTCGTCCCGGCAGCAAATTATCGAGTAATAAAGTGCCCGTTGGTTTTGTACTCAGTAATATTTCGTCTCCAGGCTTAATAGCTTGCAATCGAGACGTTAAAGGACCATCCGGCACTTTGATACTGAAAAACTCTAACTGTTCTTCGTAATTTGCACTGGCAATACTATAGGCCCTCATTAATGGTCGCCCGTCAGTTTCCAATCCTATCATTGTGAAATGACCATTTTTGAATCTAAACCCTGGCTGACGCGTGGTTTTAAAGCTAAAAAGCCTATCCGTCCAATGATTTACTTCTGTTACTTGCTCTTTAAGTACACTACTCATATTAGAAGACCTGGAAATATTGCGTAATTAAGGCTTTAAGAATAGGGGGATTTGATATATCAGTAAAATGGGTTATTCTAATATGATTAATCGGATTTGCTTGTTAACTAATAAAATATAGTAAGGTTGGAATATAAATGCGCTACACCTTAAGGCAGTTGGAGGTTTTTCTCGCAACTGCCTATTTTCAGAATGTAACTAAAGCTGCAGATAGTTTGGCAATGTCTCAATCGGCAGCTAGTGGGGCACTGAAGGATCTGGAGCAACAGTTTGATGTATTGCTTTTTGATAGAGTGGGCAAACGTTTACAGGCGAATGAGTTGGGTCGTCTGCTGCGGCCCAAAGCAGAAGCTTTACTTGAACAGGCAAGGGATCTGGAATCACAACTCAGTAAACATAAAGATGTTGGGCGCTTAAAAATTGGTGCAACCTTAACCATAGGCAACTACTTAGCGGTTGGTTTGATCGCTCAATTCATAAAGCAAACGCCTAATGCGCGTGTAAGTCTTGAAGTTGCCAACACCGCTTCTATTGCTAAACAAGTGATAAATTTTGAGCTCGATATTGGGTTGATTGAGGGAGAGATACACCATCCAGACTTAGATGTAAGCCATTGGAGAAATGATGACTTAGTGGTTTTTTGTTCCTCGAATCACCGTTGGGCCAAAAAGCAGCAACTTACCGATGAAAACCTCCTAAGCGCTGAATGGATCTTACGAGAACAAGGGTCCGGTACGCGCCAAGGGTTTGATCGCGCTATGCATGGACTCATATCGCACCAAAACATTACACTGGAATTACAACATACAGAAGCTATTATTCGAGCAGTGGAAGCAGACATGGGTATCTCTTGCCTATCGCGTATCGCTCTTGAAGACTCCTTCCTGCGAGGAAGTCTGGTGCCCTTGCCGGTTCCGCATCGGGACCTGTCTCGCGCTTTCTATTTCATTTTGAGAAAAGATAAGTATCGAAGCGAGGGAATTAAAAAGTGGCTAGAGCTGTGTTGTGGCTAGTCCAGGCGGGGACCGCGCCAGTTGCTGTCCTTTGTGAGTATTGTGTAGGAGAGTTATATCGATCCAGCGATTCTTCCGTCGATTGCCGTTACAAGATCACCCCTAATTCGAACTCGGCGCTAGCAGCCCAATGGATACTGGGCATAGGTAATCGATCCTGAAGGAGCCCGGTTTGTATTGAGTCGCTTTATTCGATAACATACGCGCCCCTCCCGCCCATCGCTCATTTTTTAACCCCTTCGGTTGGTGGCAGGCGTCTTAATAATCTGAGAGTTTAACATGTTTGAGTTTCACCCTAATAAAGTAGCGACCATAAAAAATGATGTCTTATCGGGTTTAACGGTCGCCCTAGCTTTGGTACCAGAGGCGGTTGCATTTGCTTTCGTGGCAGGTGTCGAGCCACTCGTCGGTTTATATGCTGCCTTCATGGTTGGATTAATTACTGCATGTATTGGAGGGCGCCCCGGCATGATATCGGGCGCAACCGGAGCTCTCGCTGTCGTCATGGTTGCCTTGGTCGCTGACCACGGCGTTGAATACTTGTTCGCGACCGTTGTTCTAATGGGAATACTGCAAATTCTGGCGGGTCTGTTTAGGCTAGGAAAATTTATCAGAATGGTTCCCCACCCCGTTATGTTGGGCTTTGTGAATGGTTTGGCAATCGTCATTCTGTTGGCGCAGTTGAGTCAGTTTGGCGTTGTCGGCGAACCGGGATGGCTGAACGGTACGTTTATGGAAGGTTCGATTGTCGACATAGCCTGGCTTGAAGGAAGCCAAATGCTAATGTTGGTTGGATTGGTGGCATTAACGATGTGCATCATTCACTTCCTACCGAAGATAACGACCGCCATACCGTCTTCGTTGGTTGCCATTCTAGTTGTTAGCTTTTTGGTTTTCGGTCTCGATCTCGATACCCGCGTAGTTGGTGATATAGCATCGATTAAAGGCGGCTTACCGACTTTCCATATTCCGTCGGTTCCGTTTAATTTCGAAACCTTTATCATCATATTACCTTATTCAATCATATTAGCAGCGATTGGCCTAATCGAGTCTCTGCTGACATTGCGACTGGTAGACGAAATAACCGAATCTAGAGGTCGTGGTAACAAAGAGTGTATTGGACAGGGCGTAGCGAATACAGTCACTGGGATGTTTGGTGGTATGGGTGGTTGTGCAATGATAGGTCAGAGTATGATCAACGTTAACTCCGGTGGACGTGGTCGTCTATCTGGTATTACTGCAGCGCTTTGTTTACTCTTTTTCATTCTGGTTGCGTCCACCCTGATCGAGAATATACCGATAGCCGCTTTGGTCGGTGTCATGTTTATCGTTGTCATTGGCACGTTTGAATGGAGTAGTTTTCGAATTCTCGGCAAGGTACCACGCAGCGATGCTATGGTATTGATATTGGTATCTGCCGTTACGGTGGCGACAGATTTAGCGATCGCGGTCGTCGTGGGTGTTATCGTTTCCGCACTTGTCTTTGCGTGGGAACACGCCAAACATATACTAATTGAGTCGCGCCAGGACCACAAAGGGTCGACAGTTTACGCGGTCACAGGACCTTTATTTTTTGGATCGGTAACTGAATTTCTAGATCGCTTCGACCCTCAACAAGATAACGACGATGTTGTTATCGATTTCGCGCGATCTAGAGTTGCCGACCATTCGGGACTAGAGGCTATAGATACTTTAGCAGACCGCTACCTTAACGCCGGTAAAACCCTTCACCTCGTGCACTTGAGCGCCGAGTGTCGTAGATTGCTGGCGAAAGCAGGGAGCCTAGTCGAAGTAAATGTCATTGAAGACCCTCAGTATTTTGTTGCAGAGGACAGACTCGATTAAAACGACGAGCGCAGGTGGTGACCGGACTACGGTGTCTCGTTGCCACAAGCCACACAAAAAGAACAAAGTCGTTGACGAAAAACCTTACCTCCACCATGTCGTTATTGGTCAAAAATAGTCGGTTCAACAACACCTTTCAAAAGCTATTTCGAAAATACCGCGCTCCACACGGCAAAGCGCCTTAAAGAAGGCTGCTCAAGTCAAACACAGTTCCCCCAAAACGATTGCCTACCTTTTTCCTATTCGAACAACAAATGTTGCGATAATAAATGCTAAGCTTAATTTTTTGGACCTCTTAACGTGCGATTTTTTATGGAACTAAAAAACGAATCTACTTAAAGTGGCGGTGGCAAAGTTTGGTATCTGGATGTTGCCGGTAAACCGGAGGGTCCTTACTCTGAGGTTCAAATAAGAGCAGGCATAAAGCAGAAGAAAGTAACGCGGGAACTGTTGCTTTTTGGTCCTGGCATTGCGAAATGGAATCGATTGGTTGGCACCCACTATTTGGTCACGAAGAGGGTATATTAGAAAAAAGACCGATCCCCAAGGCAACTTTTCACCAGCAGAAGTTAGTGCACGATATCGATTTCACTATTTACGGCGACGACATGCAATACGTGGAATTAGAACTTGACCCGCGGGAAGCACCGATCGCGGAAGCGGGTGCCATGATGTATATGGATAGCCCGATTAATATGGAAACCGTTTTTGGTTACGGCGAACAAAGTGGCGTTGTCGACAGTCTCATTGGAGCTGGAAAACGCCTGTTAAGCGGCGAGAGTCTCTTCATGACCCTATTTACCAATGATGGAAAGAAAAAACATCGAGTCGCTTTTGCAGCTCCCTATCCAGGAAAAACATTACCGTTGAATCTCGTCGAATTTGGCGGTGAAATTGTCTGTCAAAAAACACGCTTTTTTCTGCGCCGTGAAAGGCGTTAGCATCGATATTGCTTTTCAGAAACGTCTTGGGGTGGGTTTTTTTGGTGGCGAAGGATTCATTATGTGAAACTTGAAAGGCGATCGCTTAGCATTTTTTCATGCTGGAGGCACGATCCACAACGTTGAATTGTCGGCGGGTGAAACTCTAAAAGTTGATACGAGTTGTCTTGTGGCATTGGAAAAAACTGTTCACGTCGATATTCAATATGTTGGCGGAATAAAAACTATGGTGTTTGGAGGTGAAGGGTATTTCTTTGCGACGGTGACCGGACCAGGAAATGTTTGGTTGCAGTTAATGCCTTTTAGTCGTCTCGCGAGTAAACTCAATTCCGCGCTGCCGAAAAAAGCCGGGTGGAAGTGGCTCCGTAGGAGAGGGATCTTTAGTTGATTCTCTCGGTGGCATTAGCTCTCTGTTATCCGGGCGATAAGAGAGTAATAAGTACTAGAATAACCTGTGGGTGATCGGTCATCGATGCCGTGTTATCAGAGTTCTATCGTAGCCAAAATAGTTTCGAGGCTCAAATACGTGTTCAATTTATTTTTGCGCTCGGCTATATTTCCTTAGTGTTTATCCAGTGCTCTTTTTACCGGTAGTTAACCCAGCTGTTTAACGCGAGTAATCGAAATTGTTTTCCTCGAAAATCGAGAACGACACTTTCCTTTAAGATTGCCACGACTCGTAGATCAGCATTAACCCGATTCCCTGTTTGATACTTCCTGCCATTCAAAATAACAAAACCTGCTTTTTCTGAATACACATGAACGGTGTACTCTAGATTTGGGATAGAGTTTCTAAATTTTGGTGAAAACTGGGACAGTGCCGAGATTGATTCCAATATGGATTGCGTATTGTCGACAAACTCGTCTGCAGAAGGTTTTGAGTCTTGAATTATTTTCTCTTTAACTACTGCCTCTCCTAACCTCTCGGCGGCGGGTTTGTCATAAAGAGCGCTAATAGTCGGATTAGCAGAGTGAGTAATGGTTGAATCGGTTTGCGTAATACCGCGTGTGTGTTTTGGCGCAGTGCGGCTTGTTGATTGTCTAGGCTCGACCTCAATCGAAGCTGGAACAACCTTTGGCTTTGGCATGAAATTTTCTTCAGGTGGCGAACTGACCACGTTGGGAACAAGTTCGGACGTTTTTGTAGACGAACTATTGTCTCGCATTTGGTACAAAGCGAAAACGCCAATGGCAATAATGATTAAGGCCTCAATTGTCCAACGCTTAACTGGATAGACTTTTGGACTGGAAGCAGAATTTACTTCTGTTAAGAGCGTGTCGTTGCTCTGCACGTTCCGCTCCCGGTCTGCACGGTTGAGCGCATCCAATATTAGTGACATAGGCTAGCCTTCATCTTCAGGACTTGAAATACTTTCTACATTTTCTTTTCTGGTGGGTTGCCTTAGTATTTGGGCTACCCCTAATTGTTCGTTTAGTACCAGTAAGGTTTTCAGACCGACGACACCGTCGACTGTTAATCGGTGGTCGGACTGAAATATTTCCACGCGTTTTTTTAGTGATTCATTGAACAAGCTATCGGTCAGCTTCCCTTTTTGTCCATCAATACGTGAAAACTGCGTAGCAAGCCAGTCGACCATTGGACCGGAATCCCCCTTCGATATACGGCCGTTGTAGTGTACTGGTGGTTTCCATACGAATACGAAATCACCCGTCCATAATTTGCCTAAGCTTTCAAGTTTCACAGAATGAAATTCGCCTCCGGAATATAACGTTGCTTCGGTGTCGCTAATGAAAAGGATGATAGCGTAACGAATTAGTTTAGCAGGACTAATTATTGTTATGACAGTAGGTCGATTGAATACCATTAAGTCTCGCCACGATGTTGCGATATGTTTTTCACACCGATAATGAGATGATCTCAAGTCGGAACAATCGATATCCTCGACGTCCAAGGCCTGTGCCAATTCAGAAAATGCTTGTTGGAGGTTTACAAAAAATGTTGTGGCGCTCACTTCATCCATGTCCAAACTCGAGACTTTTCTTCCTTTCTCTCCAGCTTCCGATAACGAGGGTATACGATCGGCGACGAGCGATTCGCGTTCCTTGGCACCGCCCAGCTCATTATTCTCAGAGAGTGAGCGAAAATATAAGGTAGCGCCAATTGTCGTCAATACTATGCTGAAAAAAATAAAGAAAGCTAAGCTGGCAAAAAGTAACTTTGGTTTTTTAATATTAAGAAACATCAACGTCTCGTCTTTCTCACCCATAACTTCGGTCACCGCTTGCTTAAGTATCGCACGATCGACCGTCGGCCTATTCTTAGCGTAGGCGCCAAGTAAGGAACGATCGCATAGGACATTAATAAGTCGTGGTACCCCTCGGCTAATTTTATGCACATGTTTTATGACGGCCTTGGGAAATAATTGGCTGGACATTGGTAAGCCGGCAACTTGCAAGCGATGGTTAATATAGTCATGGGTTTCTGCCAAGTTTAAAGGCTTTAGCTGGTAGCGAGCGGTAATTCGTTGCGCGAGTTGTCGCAGTTCTGGTTTGTTGAGCAGAGTTCGTAATTCTGGTTGACCGACAAGTACAATCTGTAATAATTTTTGTGTATTGGTCTCCAAATTGGTAAGTAGGCGAATTTGCTCTAACACATCAAATTTGAGATGTTGAGCTTCATCGATAAGTAATACCGTTTTTCGATTTCGTGCGTAGTTATCGAGTAAAAAAGTGTGTAAAAGATCGGTGTACTTTTTTAGGCTGGTTTCGTCAGTATCATAAACAATTCCCAATTCATCGCAGACCGTTGCCAGTAATTCCACCGAATTTAAGGCAGGGTTTAGGATAATGGCCAAGTCTGTATTTTCTGGTAATCGTTCTAGGAGGCAACGAATGACGGTTGTTTTTCCTGTTCCTACTTCACCGGTAAGTAAAATGAAGCCCCCACCGGTACCAACGCCATACAGCAAATGAGCCAAAGCGTCTCGGTGGCGCGCACTCATGAACAGATATCGCGGGTCAACCGCGATAGAAAAAGGCGTTTCGTTCAAACCAAAATAGTGATCGTACATAGTTTCCAACGGGGGATCTGAGATTGTCTTCCAAAGGTGCCCAACTTTTCGTGATCATTATGCGTAAATGGCTTTGTAAAAGCTACGCTGATCCGAAGTGTCTTTTCTTGGTAGTTGAGGATTGAGTTGATATAGTAAAGAAAGATTCTAAAATGCACTCTAATTTTAAAGAGACATAATCAAAAAGACTTAATAGTGACATCCAATATGCTCGGTTCATTTTTCACGCAATACATTCTAGATAAGCCAGAAGCTTGGCTTGATTTCCCCTTTGGCAAGGACGTTGCCGTTTACAAAATTGACAAAAAAATGTTTGCTCTGTCTAGTGAGAATGACGGAGTCATGAGTCTTAATCTAAAGTGCGACCCCGATCAGGCATTTATATTGCGAGACATTTTTGAATCTGTCGTGCCAGGCTATCATATGAACAAAAGGCATTGGAATACCGTTTATCTTGATGGATCTATCCCGGTTGGAGAACTTGAACGAATGATTGATCACTCATATGGCTTAGTCGTCAAAGGGATGACACGTAAAATACGTCTTTCTTTGGAATTGGCGCATGGCACTGATAAAGTCTATTGTGAATAAATCGGACGGTATTTTGGCTCTCCTGTGCCGATCTCATTCTGTTTTTCGCGGCTCTTCGCTTAGCTCGGATTTGTCGATTTTTGTCAAAGTATATTGGGGAAAGGTGTACTGAGGAAAACAGGGTGGGGAAATGACTCAACGAGATGAATATGAGAAAAACGGTTTTTTGGTTCTAAGACAACTCTTTCAATCGTCGGAACTAGAAGATTTGCATGAAATTCTATTAGAATTTCACGAACACTGGAAG
>JBLHNZ010000035.1:0-15711 GCA_047623245.1 Oceanicoccus sp.
CAATGTCGAGCGCATTGAAGGCCACGTCCCCTCACCGACACCAATGGGGCTGATGTCCGGCGATTCAATCAAGGTGACCTTGATTTGCGACTCGGGTTGCAGACAGTGTTCTGCGGCAATGACACCAGCGGTTAACCAACCAGCCGTTCCACCACCAACGATAACGATTTGTTTTACAGCATTAATCATGGGTTTCAACTAATCACGTCGAGTAGCCTAAATATCAGCGCAGTCATTCTAGATTTATTATAGCTTTGCACAAATTATAAAACACGCACACACATATATCAGCTTTATTGCCAAAAAGAAAAAAAAAGCCACTGAAATCAATGGCTTTTTTGTCTTACTTTATACGCTAACAATCGGTTTAATCGAATGTATAACGGAATCCAACGTTGTAACGAGCGCCACCTTGGCTTGCAAACAAGGTTTGTTTGTCATCACGACCATATACATGCCGGGTTTCCTCGGTAATGTTTATACCCTCAACAAACACGGTTATGTTGTCGTTGTACTCATAACTGGCATTGAAATCCCATTGTCCGTACTCGGCAACATAGGTTGGTCCAATACCCACATTTGCCTGACCGGTACCGTTAAGAAAGTCGTCTCTC
The DNA here is from genome assembly GCA_047623245.1 of Oceanicoccus sp. Classification (GTDB taxonomy): domain Bacteria; phylum Pseudomonadota; class Gammaproteobacteria; order Pseudomonadales; family Dasaniaceae; genus Oceanicoccus. Next base: position 615 of record JBLHNZ010000035.1, read on the forward strand.
CAGCTGTAAGCCGCTCTTACTTGTATACCGTCTTTATCATAGAAACCAATAAAGTTTGCGGAATCACCAAGTCCTTCAAGAACAAACTGTTCTGCAAGACTTTTATCATCGTAACCGACATCAGCGTCAACCAGGGTTGCGTTCATAATAACGCCGAAACCGGTCTCGGCAAAATTGTGCTGAAGAACGAATTCCCAACCATCCATGACTGCATCTTCGGTGTTAACAGGGACTGTTACATTGAAATTTGCTGGGCCATCGCGACCGGCAACACCAGTTATAACACCATTAGCTGCGTCTATACCTGGCTCTCCGCCAAAGTTTGACACCATATAATTGAAAAGGGTGCCAGAATCTGAGCTGCCCGTCGCAGCAATAGCTTCTTGGAAAAGCGGTCCATTAGCCGGGTGTGCCAAGTTAAATAACGGCTCGTCTACAAATGAGGTGCCGATAAAGTTCTCCACGTCTTTCCGGAAAAAACCGATCGACGCATAACTTGACTCGCCATAATAATACTCGACGGAAAAATCAAAGTTTGTCGACTCGAAAGGCACCAGCGCTGGATTACCCCTTGCGCCTTGACCTCCGTTGGTACGTACCGGGTTTGAAATTGTCACACCGCCTTGTATATCCGCATAGTCAGGACGGGTCATACTTTGACTGTAGGACGCTCTCAACACTATATCGTCAGTTAAACCAATATCAAAATCGATATTCGGCAACCAATTATCGTAACTTCCCTTTAATTTGGAGAAACTTTGAATAGTAACGCCATTGGCGTCCTTGGCGGTAACCGCTGTGTATTCATTACCTCCATACCATTCAACACCAGAATAAGCGGGCACCAACGCTTGCGAGTCAACGTCAGTATCTTCGTAGCGAAGTCCGACATAGGTATTTACCGGCATGCCTTGTATCTCATAGGTAAAATGTACCTGGGCATAGGCTGCCATTGAGTCTTCTTGTGTTCTGCGATCGGTAGAGAAATTACTCGAAGGACAAAACCCGGTACCACAATCACCCAGGTCGTTAGCAACAGACATCGGCGCATCGCCAGAATTCTGCAAGGCTACCGTGCGAGCGATAAGATCATCGATATCGAAAGTAAAATAGTCGGTATGACGTCGATCATCGCTGCCGCCCGAAATATCGTCAAAGTCTCCCGCTGACGAAACAGCAGTCAATAGGTCCGAAATTGCACCTAGTGGCGTCTGCGCACTCCAGGAATCCCGTTGCACGGTAGCACTCGCAGACTGATTGTCTACCTCAGTGGTTTGAATGCCAAAGTCAATGCTTTCGACTCCGTTATCCCAGTCGAATTCATAAGTCCCGGACAATTTCAATTGTTCGATATTCATTTTTCCGATTTTGTTTTCGAAAACACTACCTGTAACAACCATGTCGTCTTTCTGAAGAGGCCCTGATAAACCTAATTGCAATACGGGTAGCTCACTATCAAAATAGCCGGTTGTTCTATCGCGGGTGTAACTTGCTATCGCTAACTGGGAGGAATTGCCGTTGCGGCTATCGGGCGTAGATTCGGCATCGGAATCATGATAATCCAACGCTAATGTCAAATTCTGATTTGCTCTCCATTCAACATTCAAACCTACCGATGTATTTTCATTGCGGGTAGCATCACTACTACTGGCCATCGACAAATCAGAGCCACCGAGATTTTCGGTATAGACCAGCGGTGACGCTATTGGACCGTCGGTCCACTCGGATTCCTGTGCGTCAAAGTTAAACCACGCTGAATAGTTACTGTACTTGCGCTTAGCCTCAACTTCCGAATAGGTATAGTCGAGAGTAGCGGTGATTGAATCGATTGGCTCCCACTGAACCGTCAACTGACCGTTGGTGCGGGTCCGTTCGAACTCGGCAATTTCGTAGCCGATAGTTTGTGGTACCGAATAAATGTCACTGGCTCCCGGACGGTTTACTTGTGCTGCGTTTTGTGGAATACCACCCCAGGTTTGCGGCGTAGCACTGCCCCAATCACAACACTCGACATCGCCGGAAAAGGTACGCCAGCCACCGACGCTTGCTGTGTTAACGCCATTATTCAAATCTTGGTAACTTCCGCTCAGCGCTATACCAATCGTGTCGTTGGCAAACGTATCTGAATAGAGACCCGACAGTTCAGGCGTCATGCTATCGCCGTCGTCGGTAGAAGTATCATGGACACCTTTGACTCCGAATGTTGCAACTCTACCAGGCGCTTCTAAAGGTCGAATAGTTTTAATATTGATGGTAGAACCGATTCCACCCGTCGGCACATTTGCCTTACCGCTTTTATAGACCTCAATAGCTGAAACACCCTCGGATGCGAGGTTACCGAAATCGAAAGATCGGCCCGTTTCCTGACCATTTTCAATACTCGCGGTAGGCATTTGACGACCATTCAAAGTCACCAAATTGAAACTCGGACCAAAACCGCGAACAGTAACTTTGCTGCCCTCTCCATTTTTCCGGTCAATGGTGACACCCGTTATACGCTGCAACGATTCTGCTAGATTGCTGTCGGGAAACTTACCAATATCTTCAGAGGAAATACCATCAACTACACCTGCTGCATCACGCTTCATATCCATTGAACGTTTCAAACTACCGCGTATACCAGTAATAATAACTTCTTCAATGACTTCATTGTTTGCTTTGTTATCTGAATCCACCTCTTGAGCCCACGTATGCGCAGAAGCCCCGATTAAGGCAAGCGCTATACTGCTAGAGATTAGATTTTTCTTAAATTCCATTGAATTTCCCCTACTTATTATTCAAAAAGTGGCATCTGCGAGCTAGAGCAGGCCAGCGTAAGCTACTCCCTCCACTTTTCAAGCGCTATTAATTTGCGGCAAGATGGACTTTCAGTGCGATGAGGTGGTTCAACTTATTTTATGGGGGATATGATTAAAAAAAATCGGAAAAATGACCATTCCTATACGGCTGTCTTATTCATAGGAAGGAGGCTGGTCATTATATTTGTAGCAATAAAATCAGCCAAACAAGCAATTCACGTCTGATTGCCATCGTACTTTGTTATTCATTCGACATTTTTTTGCTGACTATAAATGACAAAAGTGCATAAAAAACAATAACTTGAGTAATTTATACTGCTAGGCCAACAACGCCATATCAATAATCTGTACGCCAGTGGTAATGTTCGAAGAGCTGACGACGGCTTCGTCAAATTCGTATTCGTTCCTCTCTCCATCTCTATCAATAGGTAGATTTTCGAAATCGAATAAATTGACATCTGCCAGTTGACTAGGGGAGATATTTTGTATTGACCTGAAGATATTCTGGACACGACCAGGGTGCTGCTTTTCCCAATCACGTAACATCGATTTAATATTCTGCCTTTGCAAGTTTTCTTGCGAACCGCACAGATTACACGGAATGATAGGAAACGCCTTCAACTCTGCAAGCGCAATTAAATCGATCTCTTTGCAGTAAGCTAAAGGGCGAATAATGACGTTCCGACCATCATCTGAGCGCAGTTTTGGCGGCATCGATTTCAGTCGGCTCCCATAAAACATATTTAGGAATAGCGTCTCTACCATATCGTCCCGGTGGTGACCCAGAGCGATCTTTGTCGCACCTATCGTTTCGGCAAAAGAGTACAAGGTACCCCTGCGAAGACGAGAACACAAACCGCAAGTGGTCCTACCCTCAGGTACCTTAGACTTAACAACGCTATAAGTGTCTTTGTCTATGATGTAATACGGAACGCCTAGCTTACTAAGGTATTCAGGCAATATATTTTCCGGAAAGCCCGGTTGTTTCTGGTCTAAGTTGACAGCAATGACTTCAAAATCGATTGGCGCGGTTTTCTGTAGATGGAGGAGAATATCCAGCATTACAAACGAGTCCTTACCTCCCGACAAACAGGTCATCACAACATCGCCCTCCTCGATCATTTTGTAATCGGCAATGGCATTGCCCACGTCTCTACGAATACGTTTTTGCAGCTTGTTATTTTCTATTTTCGCTTTCTGGTCAATATTCATTAAATAATAACTCGTCTAATCTCGTCAGACTGATTGATTTCAAATGTTTATCAGCGGTTTCTATATCAGCTGAATTTTCACTGCCTACAATTCAAAATGGCGTTCATCTGATTGCCTGTAAACAAAACTTTGTAATTTAAATATTAGCGCTAGTTCAGGCACTGGGGTTCCATAGGATTTAACGATTGACTCAAATTGCTAATTCTCGTGAAACCTCCAGTCAGGCTATTGCATCCAGCGCACTTGATTCCAGAATAACATTTCTATCGATTCCCCCTGTAGCTGGTTCCCATCAAGAAACTCGTCTTTGCGAGCGAAACGCGGCAATGTCATGCCGCAGAGTGTACTTCACTACCTCATTAGAGCGGCCTGCAGGAGATTGCCGCGCTACCGCTCGCAACGACATCGTTAAAAAACGTCTATTTCTGGATGGGCACTAGCTAGTGCTTACGTTAAAGGTGCGCATTTTATCCAGTTTTTGGGATAAAATCTGCAAAATCTTTCGAGTGGGAGTTTTACGCTGAAATGTCGTCTATTATTGCCCAAAATGGCGGCGGGGAAACTTTCTAAAATCTACGGAGTATCAACTTTTATGAGCGGGAAAAAATTGAGATCGCTCTTCGTGAAAAGCGAACACCAAGACTCCAGTGTACAAAAAAAATACTCATAACAGACCATTTTCCGCCGCCCACACGGCCGCTTCTAACCGGGACCTCAGTTTAAGTTTCTTGAGCAGGTTTTTCACATGCACTTTAACCGTCGCCTCTGCGATAGATAAACTGGTGGCTATAAATTTATTCGCGCGCCCCTTTACAATCAATTTGAGCACTTCTCGCTCTCTCAATGTCAATGTTGCAAGTACGTCGCTGACATTAGGGTTCTCACTACGCAAACCCGCGGCCAGCGCCTTAGAAAGTTCAGGGCTAACGACCAACTGACCTTGAAAAACATTTCGAACAGCGGCTATTAATTCTTCTGGTTCTGCGTCTTTGAGTACATATCCATCAGCACCTGCTCTGATCGCGGCAATAACATCATCATAGTCGTCCGAAACAGTAACCATAACAATTCGTGCTGTCACTTCCTGTTCTCGGAGTTTGTATAACGTGTCTATTCCGCTCATTCCTTTCATATTAAGATCAAGTAAAATGATATCGGGATCGATCGACTTGAGAAACGTGCACGCCTCTTCCCCACTGCAGGCCTCACCGATGACTTGCATGTCCTCGTGCAAATCCAGCAGCTGTTTCATTCCTCTTCGCATCATTGGGTGATCATCTACCAAAAATAGTTTTATCATTTCTCTAATCTAGTCGCTATATTACTATTGCGTTGATGAATGTACGTGACTTAATCTTTATTGCTCTCTGATTCGCTCAGAACGAAAAAGAAGATTAACTTCTGCTCCACCCTGCTCTCCATTAGTAAATGATACTTCTCCACCTAAAATGCTCGCCCGTTCGGCCATAATTGTTTTTCCGAAATGATTCGGTCCACTTTTTTGGGCACTGAATCCAATTCCGTCATCCGCTACACATATTTGCACTTCGCCGCTTGCATGCAAACCTACCACGATTTGTACACTGTCAGCCTTCGCATGGCGCACAACGTTTGACAATGCCTCCCTAACAATTTGCAATACATGAACTTCCTCATTGGGAGTGAGTGGAAAGTTACCCAAGTCATATTTCAATTGACTGTTAAAATGTCCTTTCTCGGAAAACTCTTTTGCTGTTGCCTCTAATGAGGATAGCAGTCCTGTCGCGTTTAATTGTAACCTGAATGTAGCCAAAATCTCCCGTAATTGTCCATAGGCGAAATGTATTCCTGTACGGATTTCGCTTAACGCCCCGTCGAGTTCCTCAGTACTGGCCGATTTTTCTCGTAACAACTGAAATCGACTAACTTGTATTTTCGTGTACGACAAAGATTGCGCCAAGGAATCATGCAATTCACGTGAGATTGCCGTTCTTTCTTCCATTAGAGTCAAGCGCTGCTGCTGATCGATCGTCTCTTCATGGGCGATCGAGGAAACAATAGTGTCAACCAATGCCGCCATTAGTTCTTCTTGCTCTTTATCCAACAATACCGGGTCTGAACTCACCAACGTGAGAATCCCGTAACTCTCTCCGCCGCGAAGAAGTTGAAATGTGAGATCGTTGGTAGATTGTTCTGGAACATCTTCTTGCCATCCTAACAAGACACATGAGCTTAAACCCGAAGAAACCAAGAATGGGTGTCCTTGAGCCTCTCTCATCATATGGATGTCAATACGTTCTACACCCAAATACCGCTCCAAATGTTTTAGTGTTACCTCAAGTAATCGGATAAGGTTACCACCAGAGCTCAGCCGTCGTGATGCTTCATAAAGTAAGCGTAAGCCTTGTTGAATTTTTTCAAGATGTCGGGTTTTTTCTTCAACACTGCTTTCGAGCTTATGATAAATCGCATCTAAGCTTTCAATCATTTCATTAAACGTTTCGGTTAATTCAGATATTTCATCGTCACCCGTGCTGTCTAGTCGAGCGCTGAAATCTCCTTTTCTAACTCTGGATGCCATCGTGACCATCGCGCGCAACGGCTCTACAACCCGGCTAAATACATAATAGAAAACGGGTAGCACGATGCAAACCGATATCAAAAGAAAAATGCCCTGAACCAAGCGCTGTAATCGGAATTTTTCTTCTGTTTGTAATTCCAAAATACTCACTAAACCATTAATGTTTTCAACAAATTCGTCAATCTCTAAAAAAAGATCATCAAAAGAATTTGCAATCAGCTTCGGTTTAACGCCTGCCCACTCCTCCACTACTTTTAAAAACGAGAACTGCAGGTTTTCTTGTCCAGAATTGAAGATATAGAGTTCTAAGACAGGGCTATGCAACACCATCTCAAACTCGTCTATTTCTTCCTCTAACACGATACGTTTTCTATTCGACGAAAGAATCTCTTCCTGCATGACGACAATTGTGCCCATGCGGTAGCTTTTCATGCGCAAAGATCCGGCAAGGTTAATTCTCACCCCGTCGTTTTCCGAGCTTTCCGCGATGAGAAAAGAAAGCAACATATTGACTAAAAACAGCAAAACTACGATGGCCAAAGCAACACCTGACCGAGAAATTAGTGATTGTTTTACATTATTTTTCATGCGCCCTCGTCGGATACGGCTTTCAAGTGGTCTTCGATCACAGCTCCATACTACCACTTAAGGGTTAGCCGGTAAGCTATTTGGTATTAATGACTTGCGAGTTTTGATCTATATCAAGCCGACAGGGTCTGTCCACGATTATGGTTCATGGGCATTTCTATTAACAGGGGAATATTTCAATGTCTTGGCAACCGAAAGAAATAGGAAATAAACACCGTTGGATTCGAAAGCGTCTAACGTCCACGAAACCCCCTCTAACAATAAAGCTATTGTTTATCAGTGTTGGCACTCAAATACGTACAGGGGAACACCATGCCAGAAATTAAAAAATGGGACGTTGAGAACGAAGAATTCTGGGAAAATACAGGAAAAAAAATTGCCAGTAGAAATTTATGGATTTCCATTCCTAGTTTGCTGTGTGGCTTTGCTATCTGGTTGTATTGGGGAATAATTACCGTTCAGATGTTAAATCTCGGGTTTCCTTTCGAAAAATCTGAGCTATTTACACTCATGGCAATTGCTGGATTGACCGGAGCGACATTGCGTATTCCCAGTAGTTTCTTTATCCGAATATGCGGTGGACGGAATACAATCGTTTTCACCACAGCTCTATTGATGATCCCCGCTGTTGGAGCCGGAATGGCACTAAAGGATCCGAATACGCCTCTATGGGTTTTTCAGGGGCTCGCTCTACTCTCGGGTTTTGGCGGCGGTAACTTTGCCTCTTCTATGTCTAACATCAGTTTCTTTTTTCCTAAAAAGCAGCAGGGCCTAGCACTCGGATTGAACGCTGGTTTAGGTAATTTTGGCGTAACTACCATGCAAATACTTATTCCGCTAGTTATGACCTTCGGCCTATTTGGCAGTTTCGGGGGGGATGCTCTCGTATTACAAAATACCTCTGGAACGCTTATTGGGAAGATTCCTGCAGGCACCGAAAGCTATATTCAAAATGGTGGTTTTGTTTGGCTACTCGCCTTAATACCGCTGGCTATTATTGGCTGGTTCGGCATGAACAACATTCGGACAGAGGAAGTTTCCCCGGATACTCCCAATGCATTTACCAGCTTCGCCATCATCAGCGGCATGCTCCTCATTGGGTTTGTTACGGCGGCCGTCGGCCTTTGGCTACTGCTGCCCGAAGCTGCCAATGGATCCGGTTTTGGGGTACCCAAGGAAATAGTCATGGTGCTGGTAATTGGTTCAACCGTTTTTTGGCTGAAAGCTTTGCCTGGCGCCATAGGAGCCAGCCTGAGTCGCCAGTATCAGATTTTCAACAACCCTCACACGTGGATCATGAGCGTACTTTATACCATGACCTTTGGTTCATTTATCGGATTCGCTGCGGCTTTCCCACTCGCTATCAAAGTCATTTTTGGTTACCAACACATTATGGTCGACGGCATTATGACCCACAACACGGTCAATGCAAACGGCCCCAGCGCGCTCATGTACGCCTGGATGGGCGCATTTATTGGCGCACTAATTCGGCCTCTAGGCGGCTGGATAGCGGACAAAATGGGTGGCGCCATGGTAACCCAGATATGTTCGGTGTTCATGGTGGCCAGCGCATTGGGCGTCGCCTATTACATGAAAGCCGCGTACAACTCTGAGACTCCTGAAGAATACTTTGCACCATTTTTCTTACTGTTTCTCTTGTTGTTTGCCGCTACCGGAATTGGTAATGGATCCACCTTCCGCACTATTGCAATGGTATTTCCAAAAGAACAGGCGGGCCCGGTCTTGGGCTGGACATCTGCAGTAGCTGCCTACGGTGCCTTCTACATACCAAAGGTTATCGGCGAACAGATTAAAGCGACAACTCCTGAAGTAGCGCTAATCGGTTTTGCTGCTTTCTATACCGTCTGCATAGGAATCAACTGGTGGTTCTACTTGAGAAAGAACCGATCTGAAGACCTGACCTCTTGCCCGAAGTGTGGGGAAGAATATGCACTGCACAAAGATGGAGAATTTTATAACCCTTAGAGCTTCATCTAACTTTGACACGAAGCATCTGTTTGTTTCCAGATAACTTGGATCCATTGGGATGCTGGTCATAAACAACCCATTTTTGACACTGGCCGCTAGAACCAGGCGATTTCAATCTTAAAAGCAAAGTAGTAAACGGCCAGATATTTTATTGACGAATTGCAGGCCCTAAACAGAGAGCACACCATGAGTCACATACTCGACAAACTCAGTTTTTTTAAGCGTACCAAAGTCGGCGAGTTCGCCGATGGACATGGTGAAACACACAAAGAAAACCGCGACTGGGAAAACAGCTATCGCCAGCGTTGGCAACACGATAAAGTCGTTCGGTCGACACACGGAGTCAACTGTACCGGATCGTGTTCTTGGAAAATCTACGTCAAAAACGGCCTAATTACGTGGGAAACGCAGCAGACTGATTACCCCAGAACTCGCCCGGACTTGCCGAATCATGAACCACGCGGTTGCCCTCGTGGTGCTAGCTACTCCTGGTACATTTATAGCGCGAACCGTCTAAAATACCCAAAGGTCCGCAAACCTCTACTCAAATTGTGGCGCGACGCACGCAAACGCTTCGACAATCCCGTCGATGCATGGTCGTTTATTACCGAAGACGCGACAAGGCAAAAGTCCTATAAAAGTAAACGTGGCCTCGGCGGCTTTGTGCGTTCCTCATGGGACGAAGTCAACGAAATCATTGCTGCGGCAAACATCTACACAGCTAAGGAATTCGGGCCTGACAGAATCGTCGGCTTTAGCCCAATACCTGCCATGTCAATGGTTTCATATGCAGCGGGGTCTCGCTATCTTTCTTTGATCGGTGGAGTTTGCTTAAGCTTCTACGACTGGTATTGCGACCTACCACCCGCGTCCCCGATGGTGTGGGGCGAGCAAACTGACGTTCCTGAATCTGCCGACTGGTACAACTCTAATTATATAATTGCCTGGGGCTCTAACGTCCCACAAACAAGAACTCCCGACGCTCACTTCTTCACTGAAGTTCGTTATAAAGGGGCTAAGACAGTATCGATTACACCCGACTATTCTGAAGTGGCAAAACTTACCGACATCTGGCTGAACCCAAAACAAGGCACCGATGCCGCATTAGGCATGGCATTTGGGCACGTCATTTTGAAAGAATTTCACTTAGAAAATCCCAGCGAATATTTCACAGATTATGTACGTCGTTATTCAGATATGCCAATGCTGGTTATGCTCGAAAACTACGAAGGTGATGTCCTCAAACCAACGCGTTTTATCCGTGCATCAGATCTTACTGATAATCACGGACAAGAAAATAATCCAGAGTGGAAAACCATTGCTCTCGATGAAATAAGCGGAGAGTTAGTCTCCCCACAGGGTTCTATTGGCTACCGGTGGGGAGAACAAGGCGACAATATCGGTAAATGGAATATCGAAGCTCGAGAAGGCAGAGAAGGAAGTGAAACAAAACTACAGCTGTCGCTCATTAATACCACATCGCCCGTGGAAGAGACCACAACAGCCGCTGTCGCCTTCCCGCACTTTGCTGCGGACGAAAGCAACGTCCACTGGGTTTCCTGCGAGCACGATGATGTATTACCTCGCAGTGTACCAGCCCGCGACATAACCCTTGCTGATGGTAGCACTGTGAAAGTAGCAACGGTATACGACTTAACCATAGCTAACTATGGTATTGACCGCGGCTTAGGTGGCGGTAATGTTGCCAGTAGCTTTGATGATGACATTCCATTCACGCCAGCTTGGCAAGAAAAGATTACGGGCGTTAGCCGCGAAAAAGTCATTCAGGTCGCTCGCGAATTTGCAGACAACGCGCACAAGACCAAAGGGAAGTCCATGGTTATTGTCGGTGCGGCAATGAACCACTGGTATCACATGGACATGAACTACCGCGGTCTGATCAACATGCTTATCATGTGTGGTTGTGTTGGAAAGTCCGGCGGCGGATGGGCTCACTATGTAGGGCAAGAGAAATTGCGCCCACAAACAGGCTGGCTGCCACTGGCGTTTGGTCTGGACTGGAGTCGCCCTCCTCGTCAGATGAACGGCACTTCTTTTTTCTATAACCATAGCTCTCAGTGGCGCCACGAAAAGGTCAGTATCCACGAAGTACTGTCCCCTATGGCTAACCCAGACGAGTTTCCTGAAGCGATGTTGGACTACAACATCAAAGCCGAGCGGATGGGATGGCTGCCTTCTGCTCCACAGCTCAACATGAATCCATTGCAAGTTACCCGCGATGCCGAAGCTGCAGGCCAAGATCCCAAAGACTATCTGGTTGAACAACTAAAGAGCGGAGGCATTAAATTCGCATCGGAGCAACCTGACAACCCCAATAACTTTCCCAGAAATATGTTCATCTGGCGCTCCAACTTATTGGGCTCTTCGGGTAAAGGCCACGAGTATATGCTCAAGTATCTACTCGGTACTAATAATGGCGTAATGAACGAAGATAATGGTAAACGCGATGGCATTATTCCCAAGGAAGCCGAATGGATCGACGAAGGTGCAACAGGCAAAGTCGATTTGGTGGTAACACTGGATTTTCGTATGTCATCAACGTGTCTGTATTCCGACATTGTTTTGCCCACAGCGACCTGGTATGAAAAAGATGATATGAACACCTCGGACATGCATCCGTTTATTCATCCTTTATCAAAAGCCGCTGATCCTGCTTGGGAAGCACGAAGTGATTGGGATATTTACAAAGGTATCGCCAAAAAGTTCTCCGAACTAAGCGAAGGAAATCTCGGGATAGAAAAGGACATTGTAACAGTACCGACCCTCCACGACACTCCTGGAGAATTGGCACAAGCTTTCGATGTGCTGGACTGGAAAAAAGGCGAATGTGAATTAATACCGGGAAAAACCGCTCCCAACATTATGGTTGTAGAGCGAGATTATCCCAATACCTACAAGAAATTTACATCGATTGGCCCCCTACTAAAAAGCGCTGGAAATGGCGGAAAAGGAATTTCCTGGAATACAGATGACGAAGTCGATCTTCTGGGACAGCTAAATTACACAGTCACCGAAGCAGGAATCAGCGAAGGCCAGCCTCGAATTGAAACCGCTATCGATGCTGCTGAAATGATTTTAACACTGGCACCGGAAACCAATGGCAATGTTGCGGTGAAAGCCTGGGAAGCGATTGGAAAAATCACAGGTCGTGAACATACACATTTGGCATTACCCAAGCACGATGAAAAAATTCGATTCCGCGATATTCAAGCGCAGCCACGGAAAATTATTTCTTCACCCACTTGGTCGGGGCTCGAGGATGAGCACGTCAGTTATAATGCCGGATATACCAATGTGCATGAGTATATTCCCTGGCGCACAATTACCGGACGCCAACAGTTCTATCAGGATCATAAATGGATGCAGGCATTCGGCGAGCAAATGGTCTCGTACCGCCCGCCCGTCAACACCAAAACGATTGAACTTGTTAAAGACAAACGACCCAACGGCAACAAAGAAATCGTACTGAATTGGATTACACCTCATCAAAAATGGGGAATTCACAGCACCTACTCCGACAACCTCATCATGTTGACGCTAAATCGCGGCGGTCCGGTTATTTGGCTCTCCGAAATTGATGCTAAAGATGCGGGTATCGTCGACAACGATTGGCTGGAAGTATTTAACGTAAACGGCGCGGTTACATGCAGGGCTGTCGTTAGCCAGCGAATTAATCAGGGAATGACCTTAATGTATCACGCTCAAGAGCGAATCATTAACGTACCCGGTTCCGAAACCACAGGTACACGTGGAGGTCACCATAACTCGGTAACGAGAATTCTGATGAAACCGACTCACATGATAGGTGGATACGCGCAACAGTCTTGGGGTTTCAATTACTACGGTACGGTGGGTTGCAATCGCGACGAGTTTGTTGTGGTTCGAAAAATGGATAAAGTCGACTGGCTCGATGACGAAACCGAGATCGGCGACGCACTACCACAACCACTGCCACAAGACATTTAGGAGTCAGCGTTATGAAAATAAGATCACAAGTCGGTATGGTGCTGAACCTCGATAAATGTATCGGTTGCCACACATGTTCTATCACCTGTAAAAATGTATGGACTTCCCGTGAAGGAATGGAATACGCATGGTTTAACAATGTGGAAACCAAGCCGGGTATCGGTTACCCAAAAGAATGGGAAAATCAGGACAAATGGAACGGCGGTTGGATACGCAATGCTAACGGCTCCATCAATCCAAAAATTGGCGGTAAGTTTCGTGTATTGGCCAATATTTTTTCCAACCCCGATCTTCCGCAAATAGACGATTATTATGAACCCTTCGATTTTGATTACCAACATTTGCACACAGCTCCGGAACAAAAACATCAACCAGTTGCGCGTCCCAGGTCGCTAATTAGCGGGAAACGTATGCAGAAGATTGAATGGGGACCCAACTGGGAAGAAATTCTTGGTGGTGAATTCGCCAAACGCTCGAAGGATAAAAACTTCGACAATATGCAAAAGGAAATGTACGGGGAATTTGAAAACACTTTCATGATGTATTTGCCGCGTTTGTGTGAACATTGCTTGAACCCAGCATGCGCAGCTGCGTGCCCGAGCGGAGCAATTTACAAGCGCGAAGAAGACGGTATTGTGTTGATTGATCAGGACAAATGTCGCGGTTGGCGTATGTGTGTATCGGGCTGCCCGTACAAAAAAATTTACTATAATTGGAAGTCGGGTAAATCCGAAAAATGCATTTTTTGCTACCCCCGTATTGAAGCCGGAATGCCAACGGTGTGCGCAGAAACCTGCGTGGGTCGTATCCGCTATCTGGGTGTTTTGTTATACGATGCCGACAGGATACTGGAAGTAGCCAGTACCCCATTAGAAAAAGACTTATACGAAAAGCAATTAGAAATTTTTCTCGACCCGAACGATCCTGCCGTTATAGCTCAGGCGCGAAAAGATGGCATTAGCGATTCAGTCATTACCGCCGCTCAACAATCACCCGTTTATAAAATGGCCGTCGAATGGAAATTGGCGCTACCCTTGCACCCCGAGTACCGAACCCTGCCAATGGTTTGGTATGTCCCGCCACTGTCGCCAATCCAACACGCCGTTGACGCTGGTCACTTAGGACTTGCAGGTGTCATTCCCGATGTAGACTCATTGCGTATCCCAGTAAAATATCTTGCTAACTTGCTCACCGCAGGGGAGGAAAAACCCGTTATTCTGGCGCTGAAACGGCTCCTGGCGATGCGCGCCTATAAACGTGCTCAAAACGTGGAAGGCCTTGAAGACCTACAGGTGTTAGAAGACGTTGGACTAACAAAACTGCAGGTAGAAGAAATGTACCGCTATCTTGCGATTGCTAATTACGAAGACCGCTATGTCATTCCAACAGCTCACCGGGAAGAAGCGATGAGTGATGCTTTTGCAGAAAGAGGCGGCTGCGGCTTCACCTTTGGTAACGGCTGTTCAGATGGCGAAAGCGACGTCAATATGTTTGGCGCCAAGAAAACGAATCGTCGAGATATCATCGACACAGTTCAAGTATGGGAGAACTAGGCATGCATATCATGAAAGTGATTTCTCGTTTGATGGATTATCCTTCAGCAGAATTACGGAACAATAAAGACGAACTCATTTCCTCTATCCGTGAATCTCGAGCCATTTCCCCAGAGCAAAGGGAAGCTATTGTAGAATTGGTGGGCGACATTTATGACGCTGACTTGATGGACGCCCAGGAAAACTATACAGGACTTTATGATCGTGGACGCTCTCTGTCGCTGCTATTGTTCGAGCACGTACACGGTGAATCTCGAGATCGCGGGCAAGCCATGGTTGATTTGATGGCTCAGTATGAAGAAAACGGTTTTCTTATTTCCGTGCGCGAGCTACCCGATTATATCCCACTCTACTTGGAGTACCTGTCGGAACGTCCCAGCCTCGAAGCCCGTGAAGGACTTGCAGATATC
>JBLHNZ010000036.1:0-15623 GCA_047623245.1 Oceanicoccus sp.
GGTACTGGTCACTTTTATACGACAGATAAAAACAAGCGTAACACTCCAGATAAAATGGTGTTCAAAAAGTATGACCCTGTCGTACGTAAGCATGTTGAGTATAAAGAGTCGAAGATCAAGTAGGTTTACCACAAAATGTTTAACGGATTTTGAGTTAAATATTTATAAAAGAGCTCGGCATCGCCCGAGCTTTTTTGTGTCCGTTCTACTATTGTCCAAAAAGCATGAATATCAGTTTTTGTTGTTAGGTACTTTGGTTTTAATCTGCGATTATGCACACTTAAACCGCTTCTATGTCTATTCATTGCTTGTTAATCAAGTGCGACTACGCCAAAACTATGCCAGAGCTACCTGAAGTCGAAACTACCCTCCGTGGCATTGAGCCATTCCTAACGCATCGTAAAATAAGCCGCGTTACCGTTCGCAATCCCCGTCTACGTTGGCCAATTCCGGAAGATTTGTCTTCATTGATTGAGGGGCGGACGATCCAGGGAGTTGGGCGCAGAGCCAAGTACTTACTGATACATTTGACCAATGGTACAGTCATTGTCCATTTGGGAATGTCGGGAAACCTACGAATTGTCGATGAAGGCTCCGTGGTCGGGAAGCATGACCATGTCGATATCGTTTTGAGCGACAGGAAAATTCTGAGGTTTAATGATACTCGTCGTTTTGGTTGCATGTTGTGGCAGTCGAGCTCAGAAGCAGAGCATAAGTTGCTGGCCAGTTTGGGTCCTGAGCCCTTAAGTGCCGCATTTGACGCTAGCTTGTTGTTCAAGCGCTCACGTGGACGTACTGTCTCGGTAAAAAGTTTTATAATGGACGGTAAAATAGTTGTTGGTGTCGGTAATATTTACGCTAATGAGGCATTGTTTGCCGCTGGTATTCGTCCTGATAAAGTCGCTGGCGACATCACGAAAAAACGGTACCAGGGGCTTGTTGACAAAATCAAAAAGATTCTAGCCGTCGCAATAGAGCATGGCGGCACCACTTTAAAAGATTTTGTCGGAGGTGATGGAAAACCTGGATATTTTAAGCAAGAGCTTAAGGTTTACGGGCGCGGTGGCGATCTCTGTTATGTCTGCAAGCAGGTGTTGATTGAGATCCGTCTGGGTCAGCGCAGTACCGTTTATTGCAAGCACTGTCAGCGCTAACCGACGACTGAAACAAAAAATCAGGAAGGCTTTTGTGTGTCGCTTTGCATGAGTAAATTCACATTGTGAACATAATTTCCAAAAGATTAGCGACGAACACTCATTTTATGTCTATTATTGCTTTAAATATAACGTGTAAGTACTTATTCTTACATGAAATTTTAGCAGTCTCTGTTACAGCATAAATATTATGATTCACGGGAGGAGATAAAATAAATGAAATCGCTCAAAGGCAGTAAATTGTCACGTTTGATAGCGTTCCTAGGTTTGTCGGTAGCTCTAATAGCCCCTCAGATGGCATACAGTCAGACGGTTGAAGAAGAGCCAACAGCATTGGCAATGGCTGGCGATCTGGTTATAGCTCGGCCACTATTGATTACAGCGACTGTTGCTGGAGCATTACTGTACATAGTCAGCTTGCCTCTTTCTCTAGCCGGTGGAAATGCCGCAGAAGCAGGAGAAACCTTGGTAGTTGGGCCTGCAAAGGCAGCTTTTATGCGCTGTTTGGGGTGTACTCGCTCTGGGTATAAGAAAGAAATCGCCAATCTGGAAGAGTAAACACTATCGGGCCACTTGAGACGCATTGATATTGTTAATGCCTCTTTCTTTTCGGCTAATACATCAAGATAAGGTTCGACTAAAAAACAATGCCGGCCATTTTCGACAAAAATATGTCGGGAGCGATCATATTAGGCACTAACAATAATTGTATGGTATTTAGCCAGCAGCTCTTCTTTTGTTTCTACGTTGTCTAAGTCGAGCGGGATGCAGTCTATCGGACATACTTGCTGGCATTGAGGTTCATCGAAATGGCCTACGCATTCGGTGCATTTTGATGCCTCAATTTCGTATATCTCCTCTCCCATAAAAATAGCGTCGTTTGGACATTCCGGTTCGCAAACGTCGCAATTAATGCATTCATCGGTAATTAATAGAGCCATGTGGTTGCTGCTTACTTTTGAAGTTTAGCCATTAAAGAGCGGTATACTGGCGGAGATACAAATTGTTCGACATCACCGCCCATTGTCGATATTTCCCGAACCAGTGATGATGATATCGATGAAAAGCGTTCATTCGGTGTAAGAAAAACCGTTTCAAAGTCATTCGACATGGCGCGGTTCATGTTGGCCATCTGCAATTCATATTCGAAGTCAGCGGTGGTACGCAGCCCGCGTAAAACGATGTGGCTGTCTTTGCTCTTTGCAAAATCAACAATTAAATGGTTAAAACCACATACTTCTATATTGTCGAGCTTCGACAGTGATTGAAGACAAATATCAATACGTTCTTCTAAACTGAACATCGGTTGCTTTTTTTTGTTGTCGGCAACAGCTACGATCACTTTGTCGAACAATTTTGAGGCGCGCTCAACCAAATCTACATGTCCTTTGTGAATCGGATCAAAAGTACCCGGGTAAATAGCCGTTTTCATGATTTTGATCCTGTCTTTTAGTTACGATTGGGTATTGTAGCCGAAATGCTCTTACGCCGCATTGACAGAAAAAAGTCGATAAGAAACTTGTCCTGCCTCTTTTTCCCGGTGTTGTTGCCAGTGTGCTGGAAGTGAGGGTAGTAATTCTTTACGCCCCGTTTCGATATAGACCCAGGCGGTTGGAGTTAATAATCGATATTCTTCGATTAATTCTATGCATGGCGCTAATAAGTTCTTTGTAAAGGGAGGGTCTAAAAAGATAATCTCGTATCTTTTCTGGCATTGTCGCAGCCGATTTTGTGCCTGGTCTAACCACACATTGCCGTTACCTTTTAGAAGCTTTAGGTTATCTTGTAGTTGCCGGACGGCTATCGGAGAAGAGTCAACCAAATCTACGTGTGCAGCGCCTCTAGACAATGCTTCGAATCCCAGAGCCCCGCTACCTGCGAATAAATCCAGGCAGTTTGTGTTTGCAATAAAGGGTGCTAGCCAGTTAAACAGCGTTTCTCTGACTCGGTCGGAGGTAGGTCGTAATCCTTCACTGTCTAGGAAGGAAATCTTACGGCCACGCCATTGCCCTCCTATTATGCGTAACCTGTTGTCTTGGCTGATTTTGCGCTCAGAGTTAGCGTTCGTTTCAAGGCCGTTTTTTGATTTTTTAGTTGCTGTCGATTTAGTCATTGTAGTCCTGATCTAGGCTTTGCAGGAATCGGGCTCTATTTACGTCGGTAAGAATGGTAGAATAACACCCTGTGTCAAAAATCTATAAATCTAATGGAGTCAGTGCGAAACCTATGAAGTTTTTTGATCGATTTAAATCAAAACGAAAAGATGATGAGTCAGATGTCGAAATTCTGCAAGCGGAAGAAAGTGAGTCATTAGAGGCACCGATATCAGATGCTACTCACACCGATAGTTTGGAGCCCTCAGGTTTTGACGATTCAATCGTTACAGTGGAATCGGGCTCTTTGTCTGACGCTCATTCTCCGCTGTCTGGCGAACAGCTTGAAAATATTGAAGTTGAACCGGCTGCAGCGCGAGAGGTGGGCGAAGACTTGGCCGCTGAGGATTCAATTGATGCCAAGCCTGAAAAGAGTAGCTTTTTCGGTCGACTAAAACATGGGCTGAAGCGAACTGGAGGTAATTTCAGCGACGGTATGGGATCGCTTCTTCTGGGTAAGAAAGAAATTAATGACGACCTTTTTGAAGAGTTAGAGACACAGCTATTAATGGCAGATATTGGAGTTGAAGCTACTCAGGAAATTGTCAACAACCTGGCGCAAAGAGTATCTCGTAAAGAATTGTCTGACAGAGAGGCTCTGTACGTAGCCTTACAGGAAGAGCTGGCTTCATTACTGGCACCTAGTTTTCAGCCGCTAGAGATCGATGCTACTCATAAACCCTACGTCATTTTGATGGTTGGCGTTAATGGCGTCGGGAAAACGACGACTATAGGCAAGCTGACCAAGCGATTTCAATCTGAAGGAAAGAGTGTCATGTTAGCTGCAGGGGATACTTTTCGCGCAGCGGCTGTCGAGCAATTACAAGTGTGGGGCGAGCGCCATAACGTGCCGGTGATTGCGCAGCAAACGGGAGCAGATAGTGCTTCGGTAATTTTTGATGCAGTACAAGCAGCTCAAGCAAGAAATGTTGACGTGTTGATTGCAGACACAGCAGGCCGGCTGCACAATAAAGACAATTTAATGGAGGAGCTGAAAAAGATCGTAAGGGTGATGCAAAAACTCGATAGCGCTGCCCCCCATGAGGTGATGTTAGTGTTGGACGCCGGTACTGGGCAAAATGCGATGGTTCAGGCAAAGAGTTTTCAGGAAGTTGTGGGTGTTACGGGCATTACCTTAACCAAGCTCGATGGCACGGCCAAAGGCGGAATTATTTTCGCCATCAGTAAGCAGTTAAAGTTACCCATTCGCTTTATTGGTGTTGGTGAGCAATCTGATGATTTACGGCCGTTTGTGATAGATGATTTTGTCGCAGCTCTGTTTGATAGAGACGAACCCAGAGTCTAATTTTATCTCATCAATAAAAAGGGTGACACTGAAGCAGTGATGTATGATTAAGTTCGATCAAATTAGCAAGCGCTATCCCGGCGGTTATGAAGCATTGAAGAATGTGAGTTTTGAAATCGCTCGCAATGAAATGGTGTTTTTGACTGGACACAGTGGTGCTGGGAAAAGCACGTTGCTGAAGCTAATTATGGTGATGGAACGACCCAGTCATGGTCAGGTGTTGGTGAATGGACAAAACCTTCGAGGGTTACCGGTCCGAAAGATACCCGCATTGCGTCGAGATATTGGAGTGGTTTTTCAAAATCATCAATTGCTGTTTGATCGCTCCGTGTTTGACAATGTAGCCTTACCCCTGATTATCGCCGGTTATCAGCCTCGCGATGTTGGTCGTAGGGTACGAGCTGCTCTCGATAAAGTAGGTTTACTTCACAAAGAGAAGTTGATGCCAGTGACTTTGTCGGGTGGGGAGCAGCAACGTATAGGTATCGCACGGGCGGTAGTTAACAAACCTTCGATTTTATTGGCCGATGAACCGACCGGAAATTTGGATCCGGAGCTGTCAGCGGAAATAATGCACCTATTTGAACAGTTTAATCAGGTCGGCGTGACGGTATTAATAGCGAGCCATGATTTGAGTTTAATTGCGAGACTGCCCTATCGAATGATGACTTTGCGTGAAGGCGCTCTGATAACTCGCCCTGGGGTATCTTTGTGAGCCTTGACAAAAATAGCAAACCCAAGCAGCCGAGCGCCCCCAACAGAGAAGCGAGCGGATCTATCGCCGGGTTAAAGGGTTCGAAGGGGGCCAGTCACAACCGAACCAGTTTTGGAGACATTTTGAGCAGCTATTTCGCTCATCATCGATTGGTCGGCCGCGACAGTCTGAATCGCCTGTTAGGAACGCTGGTTCCGAGTATTATGACTTGGCTAGTCATCGGTATCGCCATGGCGTTGCCTATAGGGTTATTTGTCGCTTTGGAAAATATCGAATCTTTAAGCGGCGGCTGGGATGGTGCAGCTCAAATATCTTTATATATTGATAAATCGGTTGCCGAAGAAGACGCTCAAAAGCTGGTGGCCCAATTGCGAAAGAGACCTGACGTTATTGAGGTGTCTTATATTTCCGAAAATGAAGCTTTAGAAGAATTTCAAGTCTTGTCTGGATACGGTGATGTGCTGCAGCACTTAGATAGTAATCCACTACCTGCAGTTATCGTCATTAGACCTATTGAAGTGGAAAGCTCGACCGTAGTTACCGAGAAATTGTTTACCGAGCTGCAAGCACTTCCGCAGGTCGAACAGGCAGTTCTCGATCTGGAATGGGTTCAGCGCCTTTACAGCATGATGGCGCTGGGAAAGCGAATGACCTTCGCCTTGGCAGGACTGTTGTCTCTTGGCGTTCTCTTAGTCATTGGTAATACCATTCGTCTCTCAATAGAAAGTAGACGGGACGAAATCGTGATCGTTAAGTTGGTCGGAGCAACCAATGCTTTTGTACGAAGGCCATTTCTATATACCGGTTTATGGTACGGTCTCGGTGGTGGGCTAATGTCGTGGATCATAATTAATACGGGTCTTCTGTTCTTGGGCGGTCCGATTGAACAACTTGCGGGGTTATATCAAAGTCAGTTTACACTTCAGGGGCTGGGGTTCTTTGATACGATTCTCCTATGTGCCGTCAGCGGGTTATTAGGTCTGGTTGGTGCGTGGTTATCAGTCAGTCGGCATTTGGGGGCAATTGAACCGCGTTAGCTCGAAAAAAACAAAAAATTTGATCAAAAGGCTTGAAAGTCATGTTGTCACCCCAATGATTAACTCAAGGTATGACAAAAAAACGCATAAATGAACTAATTGGTTATTAGCGCTCTAATACAATGAGTGTTAGAATTTGCGCCTAATTATTTTGGAGATAGCTATGAGTACCGCATTACAGACTGTAAATCTAGTACCTGGGAGTAATCTCAACGCGTACATGCAGACTGTTAGCAATTTTTCTATTCTCACTGCAGATAATGAACATGAGCTTGCAGAAGATCTGTATTACCGTGAAAATTTAGACGCTGCCCGGCAGTTAGTAATGGCTCACTTACGTTTTGTCGTGCATATTGCAAAGTCTTATCAAGGATACGGGTTGCCGTTGGCTGATCTGATTCAAGAGGGGAACGTGGGTTTGATGAAAGCCGTCAAGCGTTTCAACCCTGAAAAAGGCGTGCGTCTGGTTTCGTTCGCTGTGCATTGGATTAAGGCAGAAATGCACGAGTATATTCTGCGAAATTGGCGCATTGTCAAAATAGCGACGACTAAGTCACAGCGAAAATTATTTTTCAACTTACGCAGTGCAAAGAAACGTCTTGCTTGGTTTAGTAACGATGAAGCTCATGCGGTGGCTGCCGACTTGGGCGTCGATGTCAGTGAAGTGCGACGTATGGAAGGTCGACTGACTTCGACTGATTTAGGTTTTGATGCAGGCGCAGATGATGAGGACGATGGATTTGTTGCCCCAGCTCACTATCTAGAGGATAACTCACTCAATCCTGCGACTATGACGGAAGACTCTGATTGGGAGCAATCAAGTAATCAGCACTTGCATCTTGCGCTCGAAGGTCTTGATGAGCGAAGTCGAGATATTTTGCAGGCTCGTTGGTTGACAGATAGCAAAGCGACCTTGCATGAGTTAGCCGGTAAGTACGGTGTTTCTGCAGAGCGTGTTAGACAGCTGGAAAAAAATGCTATGAAAAAAATCAGAGCGACCATGGAAGCTTAAGACGCATCCGTATTCAAAAAACCGCCAGATGGCGGTTTTTTTATGCACCGGTTTTAGGGTTATGTAACATCCCTATAGACTGACATTCAGTGTAGGTGGCCATCCTTTATGATTACTAATTACTGTGAGAGAGTTTGTGGCTAAGACATTTTTAATGATTGCTGCGATTTGCGGAATTTTTGCTGTAATAATAGGCGCATTTGGTGCGCATGGCTTAAAGCACAGATTGACCGTTGAATTAATGGGTGTCTACCAGACTGCGGTACAATATCATTTTTATCATAGTTTGGCATTGCTGGCTGTTGGGATGCTACTACTACAATACCCCAACGCTTCAGCTTTTCAGTGGAGCGGGTGGTTAATGTTCGCTGGTTTAATCATTTTTTCCGGCAGTCTTTACGTCTTGGCTTTAACGGGCATCAAATGGATGGGCGCGATTACTCCGATAGGAGGTGTTGCGTTTATTGCCGGGTGGCTCGCCCTAGCTATAGGTGTTTACCTAAATATAAATGAGTAAAATTTTAAATCATGAGTGACGTAAAAAATGTTAGCGGCCCTGCTGCACCGGATGATATTCCAGTGAAGCATCATCGGGCGATTCGTAGTTTCGTAAAACGTTCTGGTCGAATGACGCCTGGACAACAAGCGGCTTTTGACAAATATTGGCCACTAAAAGGGCTTCATTTGTGTGATGGAGTGATCGACTACGAAGAAGTTTTCTCCCGTAAAGCAGCAGTTGTATTAGAAATTGGTTTCGGCATGGGCGTATCCTTAGTGCAAATGGCCAATGAGTCGCCATTAACGAATTTTATTGGTATCGAAGTGCACGAACCTGGTATCGGAAAATTACTACATGGTATGGAAGAACAGCAGCTTGACAATATTCGTGTCTATTGTGATGACGCAATCGAGGTACTGAGAGAATGTATTCCCGATTGTAGTTTGGAAAGAGTACAAATTTATTTCCCCGACCCATGGCATAAAAAAAAGCATAACAAACGTCGGATGATTCAAGCCAAATTTATTGAAGATCTCGCGTGTAAAATCAAAGATGGCGGCGTTGTTCATTTAGCCACCGATTGGGAAGACTATGCGGAGCAAATGATGGAGGTGATGACAGCCTCCGCCGTATTTCTCAATAAAGGTGATGAGTATGCGTTTTCGGAACGTCCAGAGTATCGTCCGATAACCAAGTTCGAAAAACGCGGAGAACGTTTGGGGCATGGCGTCTGGGATCTGTTGTTCGTCAAACAAGGCCAATAAATAGTCGAAAAATGTGAAGGTAGATCGCTAAATGGTAGGTCCCCATTTTACGTATGCCACTTAAGTTGCTTAATATGAAGTCGCGTCGGCAAGACTGTACCCTCGCAATAAGTCAGCAATTGGGTACATTTACCCCAATATCCGCAAGTGCAAATAACAAAGCAATCCAGCTCCGTTTTTGATGACGAACAGTTGATGCAATAAAAGGCGATGTGGAAAAGTAACTTGAGAATTTCAGTCAATCGGGTGACTGCTACAAAGAGGCTTTTATTGGGATTTTTAACCGTCTCATTGTTTCTCAATCACTCAAGGTGGGGTGCAACAGAATAAAAGAAATTCTGGATAGGCAGCTAGTGCTAGCGAACAAATCTTCTGAATTGGGTTTCCCTTGCCGCTACCTTAGATGACTGAGTAATTGCGCCATTGCTCTTCCTCGGTGACTAAGATTATTCTTTACTTCGGGGCTCAGCTCTGCCGAGCTACAGTTTTGCTCGGGAACAAAAAAAAGCGAATCATAACCAAAGCCATTTTTACCGCTGGGCTCGAATAGAATTCTACCCTCCCAGCAGCCTTGGAAAATTAGCGGGACGGGATCAAGCTCATGTCTCAATAATACCAACAAACATTGGAATCGTGCTGTTCTGAGCTGGGTGGGAACATCACTGAGAGAATTCAATAGCTTTTGGTTATTGTTTTGGTCATTGCTGGGCAATCCAGCGAAGCGCGAGGAATATATGCCGGGTTGTCCGTCTAATGCATCGACTTCTAATCCCGAATCATCAGCTATCGCGGGAAGACCGGAAAATTTCGATGCATTCCTCGCTTTGATAATAGCATTTTCAACGAAGCTCAAGCCTGTTTCTTCTGCTTCGAGAATATCCAGCTCCGACTGTGCCATAACGGCATAATCGGTGTCCGACAATAATTGCTGAAATTCGATCAGCTTTCCGGGGTTTCCGGTAGCAAGTATAATTTTTTTCATAGCTTTCAAAATGATGAGTGAGTGTTAGTTGTCGCGATATAGTGTTTTGGTAAATTTCATCTGAAGCGGCATTTTTTCGTCGTCCGGTTGAACATTGATCGTAAAATGGCGAATTTCTTCATTATAAAATTTAACTTCCGCAATATAGTAAATTGCATTCTGCTCGACAATCTCTAGAAATTTTAGAGGAGTTTCACGCATTAAGTCCGAGCTGTGACCGGTGACAACAGCTTTTTGCGCCTTGTTACTTCCGTCTTCCAGGTTCTTTCTAATCGCAATGTTAATGAGTGCTCGATTCGCTCCTCGGACAATATTGTATATCCGTGCAACTTCCGCTGAAATAAAAGTAGAATTGACTACGCTGTAGTGTATATCGAACTGTCCAAAAGACTGCTTTTGTTCTGCGTTAAGCAGGCAAGAACTGAAAAGTAGCGTGAATGTAAGTAGTTGCCTAGCTGTCATAATTATTACTCTGTTGTAAATATCTTATCGACTGACGTGGTAAACGGCAGTCACCCCGAACAAATTTGGCATTACTCGGCCCAGAAAACTTTCGCTACTGTCGTCACTCACCACGGCGCGGTCGAGCACGCGAATGTTGTTTTCGATGCAAAGTGTTTCGAAATCTTTTACCGTGCAGAAATGGATGTTGGGGGTGTCGTACCAATTGTAAGGCATGAATTTCGAAACAGGCATACGCCCCTTTTGACTTAGATGCAAGCGGCAGCGCCAATGTGCGAAGTTTGGAAAAGTAACAATACATTCTCTGCCGATGCGTAACATCTCGTCTATCACTAAATGGGGAGCACTTAAAGCCTGCAGCGATTGCGCCATAATCACCATATCAAAACTGTTATCGGGGAAGTTGCTCAATCCGCTGTTTAGGTCTTGTTCGACGACGTTGAGCCCTTTGGAGATACACTCAGTGATGTATCCGTCGTCAATTTCAATGCCTATCCCATCTGTTTGTCTTTCCCGCTGCAACGTTTGCAGCAGTTCGCCATCGCCGCAGCCTAAATCGAGCACTCGCGCATGGCTTTTCACCCAATTAGTAATCAGTTGTAAATCAAACCGCATTGCTGTTTTCCTTAAATATTTCCCGGGCAACGCGTTGCATATAAGCGTGAAATACATTTTGGTAGCGCTCATTGGGAATCAAGAATGCATCGTGTCCGAAGTTCGCCTTGATTTCTGCATAACTAACCGCCTTTTTCGCAGCAATTAACGCATCGACTATTTCGCGGGAACGTTCCGGGGCAAAGCGCCAATCTGTGGTAAAAGAAATGACGAGGAATGAACAATTCGCATTTTGGAAGGCCGATACGGGGTCGTCGCCATACTCTCGTGCCAAATCGAAAAAATCCAGTGCCTTCGTCATTAATATGTAAGTGTTGGCGTCAAAACTTGTGGAAAAAACATCCCCTTGATGTCGAAGATAGCTTTCAATTTGAAATTCAATTTCCTCATTGCTTCCTAAAGTAAAACTACCCGTTTTGAGATCGCGTCCGAATTTTTCTCCCATTCCGTCTTCAGACAGATAGGTAATGTGACCAACCATGCGTGCTAAGCGCAACCCTTGCTTGGGTGTCACGCCATGATCTTGGTAAAACCCATCGTGAAAATTAGGATCCGAACTAATGGCCTGTCTTGCCACTTCGTTAAAAGCAATATTTTGCGCCGTCAATTTAAGCGCAGAAGCTATAACTACACAATGCCTTAGTTCGTCCGGGTACTCCAGAGCCCATCGCATCGCTTGCATACCGCCAAGACTGCCGCCTATAACGGCTGCCCATTGGCCAATGCCTAACACTTTCATTAGTTCCCTCTGGGAGTTTACCCAGTCTCGGCACCGAAGTGTCGGGAAGTCGCTTTGCCAAGCTCTATTTGTTTCGGGATTAATCGATTGAGGGCCAGTTGATCCGTGGCAGCCTCCAATGTTATTAAGGCTAACTATAAAAAACTGGTCGCTATCAATAGGTTTCCCCGGACCGATATAAGCATCCCACCAGCCAGGTTTTGTATCATCGGGATGGTGATATCCCGCTGCATGATGATGCCCTGACAAAGCGTGACAAATTAAAACTGCATTTGACTTGTCGTTGTTAAGTTTTCCATAGGTTTCAAAAACTAAGTCGTATTGCAGCAGAGTGCGGCCACACGCCAGTTCAAGAGGCTGTTCAAAGTGTTGGGTCTGTACGGGGACTATTCCGACAGAATGTTTGTCAATTGGCATGCTTTAATCCATTTTTTTCTAGTCATCGAGTCTAAACAGTCATGCACTTATCTGCAACACTCCACGCAAAAATGCGTCAATTATTCGCCGTTCATATTGATGGGTTATGGTGCAATCCAACCTGATTTTTTAACCGGTCTTGGAAAGCGCTCTGTGGATGTAACAGCTGATTTATGAAACAGGTCGAAAACGGCGCTCGAAACAATAAGCGCGAAAAATTGCGCACTTCTTCTCTAAAACTGACTAAAAAAAAAGGGCCTTTTCTTTAGTCTTCTTTCGGGAGGAAAATCAGAAGTCGTTTGATTTAGGTCAACCGATTTTTTTGCAAGGTTCCTATGATGGCGCTCAACAAATTTAAGATTAGTTACTTTGTTCAGGGGAGCGTTATGGGAAGGTTTACGAAGAGTATCGGCAATGGCGGTTTGATCAGTAAAGGTTTTCTCGCTACCGTTTTCACTGTTTCATCGATGGGGAGTGGCGATTTGATGGCCGAAGGTGCGTTTATGGAAGCGATGAAGGATGGCGAAGTGAAGTTCGATTTCCGCTACCGCATTGAAAATGTCGACGATGATGTATCGGGAAAGAAAGAGGCGAATGCATCGACGTTAAAATCCCGGTTTACTTACACCACCGGAAAATGGCGCGACTTTCAAGCGCAAATTGAAGTTGATGATTTGTCTGAAATTGGTAATGATAGCTTTAATAGTACGAAAAATGGCAAAATCGACTACTCGGTCGTCAAAGATCCTCAGGGCACAGAAGTGAATCAGGCTTGGATTGCATATACAGGCCTATCAGATTCCACAATTAAGCATGGTCGCACGCGAGTGCTTCTAGACAATCAGCGTTTTATCGGTGGGGTCGGGTGGCGTCAGAATGAGCAAACTTACGACGTCACCGCACTCATTAATACTTCAATTAAAGACACGACTGTCTTTCTTGCTCATGTAAGAGATATTCAGGGTATTGCCGGTGATGCAGTAAGCACCAGTTCCAATTTGTATAATGTTAACTACAAAGGAATTAAGTCGAGTCAACTAACCGTCTATTTTTACGATCTCGATAATATTAGTAAGACGAAAGGCATTCGTCTGGCTGGTAAGCCTGAAGTAGGAGGTGTAGCTGTGCATTATGAACTGGAGTTGGCGTCTCAGCAGGAAGAGGGTGTAGCTTCTTCATTCGATGCCGATTACTCCCATGTGGTTGTAGGGCTTACAGCCGCTACGATTACTGCAAAAGTCGGTCGTGAAACTCAAGAGTCAGATGGTGGCATGGTGGCTTTTAGAACGCCTTTAGGTACAAATCATGGGTTCAATGGATGGGCTGACAAATTTCTCACTACGCCTGCAGACGGTTTGGAAGACACCTATTTTCTTGCCAGTACGGAAATTTCGGATTTCAATATCAAGGCGGTCTATCACGATTTTGAAGCTGAACACGGATCGAGAGATTACGGTGATGAGTTAGATATTTCTATCTCAAAGAAAGTCTCTAAAAATGTCACAGTTTTAGGAAAATACGCTGACTACGATGGTGATGGCGGCAAAGATAGCACGCGAAAACTATGGATGCAGATTCAGGCGAAATTCTAACATCGATACAATAGTGGGTCGGAGTTCGAAACTGGGTAATTTAGCGGCCAGCTCATTGTAAGGTGACTGTTTGTAGACGCTGAAAATTGTTTATTGGTAGATAAGAAAGCGTAGTGATGAAGGTGATTTTTCTTAATGACAGTTTTCTTTTTTTGTTAGATTCGAAAATGCTGTGTAATTATATCCCTGCAAAATACAGTCGCCGTTTTACGCTATCGGTTTTTCGATAGCGTAAAATTTATCACTCTGAGTATCTATCCTAACATGTTAGCTAGTATTAGATGTCGAGACAATCGATGCCGAAATAATGGCGCCACTCCAAGCTAAAAGAGCGTTGAAGGACGCACAGTTATAAAAGAAATAGTTACGAAACGCACTGTTATAAAACCATACCGTTACAAAAACCCCTCGTGTTGATAAACACTTCTTAAAGAGCTGACTGGCATGCAGCCGCTATGTAAATAAATACGATGAAACTCTTTGTCGAGTTGATTCAGACTAAGATTTTTTTTGTTTGCCGCGACAATGTCATTCTTGAGCGACCATACCATTCGGTTACCCGTTAGATAGCTCAGGGGATAGCCTCGTTCGCTGCTATACCAATTCAACTCAGCTTGCACTCGCCCATCAGTAAAACCTGTTGCTTTTTTTAGTAATTTTCCTGCATTTACGAATGGGTCTGAGTCACTATAATCTAAGTCAAAGCCCAGTTCCAAATACTTCTTGTCACCGGTCATAAAAAATAGATCTATCCCTACTCTTGCGCCCAATCGAGAGATGTCTCTTTTCGTAATAAATCGTACCTCATCCAATATTTCGTCTTCGACCAGGCCTTGGTCTAACATGTAATCTTCTAACATGGTAGTCCAGCCTTCCGCATGTTCCGGTGCGTTGAAGAATTTTCGAATGAATGAAGGTTGCTCACTAGCGCTGGCAAATTGCAAGTGATGGCCTGGAATTCCTTCATGCACCATCATGAGAGGTATGCCTAAGTGTGTATGTTCATCTAGCTCATCTTCCTTGAGAGTTAGATACACGAGGCTTTTTTTCACTCCGACGCGAAGTGCGACAGGAGGCCACATAGCACCCGCGGGTATCACGGGTTCTAAAAATCCGGGTGTTTTTATGATCTTTATATCCTGATTTTCCAAAACAGGAAACAGATTTCTTTCTTCGACAAAGGAACGCAATTTCGCTTTTTGTTCTTGGTAGCTTTCTAAAACAGATTCTAGATTTCCATCTTTTAGTTCTACGCTAAATTTTTTATTTAGAAAATCATGTAAATCGACAGTACTTGTTTCTGGAGAGAGTTTGTATTTTTTCAGTAAACGAACACTTAAAATGTCAATTTCCTGGATGGTTGTTTGCAGAAAAGTGGCGGCCATATCTCGCAATTGCAGTGGCGTTTTTTCGATTTCTTTTAGTGATAAAAGTTCAATAACTTTCTCTTCACCGATCGAAAATTCTCGTGTCGACGGCATAGAGGACAGCGCGTTTTGATATGCAATTAATGCATCATTTGTGGTATTAACCGCAGACTTAAGCTTCGTCGTATTTTGGTAATTTTCGAGTTCGGCCCACGATACGATTGATGAGAACAATTCAGGTAACCCTTCGGCTTGTTCGACTTCAATATTTCGCCACCGTTCTACCGGTGTATCTAATGTTTCAATTTCTTTTTTAAGGTAGTCTGGCGCCTGAGTTAATCTCGACAATATGTTGTCTAATCGCTCGGACGCGATTCTTGGGTCGTTGATAAATAATTGGAATATGCCTTCTGAGATGCCGTCGACGCCGCTGGGTTGCTGCTGCTTCTGAAGTTTGCCATTAAATGTTAGTGTGTCAAAAAAAATGTCCTGTTGCAGATACAAAGAGATAAGCCGTAAATCCAGATTAACATAAAAGTCGGCCGTTTTTTCATTGTCGATTTCTCTGAGTAGCTGCTGAGCGTCGGACAATCGCCTGGCATGTGACGACATACTAGGGTCTGAAAGCTCTCCGAGTTTGTTGCTCATGCCGAGACTGATGCTCGTTTCGGCATCGTTTGCAAGGTATTTTTTGAAGGAAGATTCGATTGATTGCAGTGACATATGACTACCCGTTAATTTCTTAATCTGATTATTTTATTTTCCGATAACAAGAATAGCCCTCTGTGTTCCATCAAATAATGTTCACG
>JBLHNZ010000037.1:0-15561 GCA_047623245.1 Oceanicoccus sp.
GTTGTGATTGCGATGAACGCCGGGATGAATTTGCATAATCAATCCATCATTTAGCGACATCTCAGCCATTTGAGTAAGCATTTGAGCTCTGAACAACTCCGCTTCACCAGGGCTATGATCACTCGATAAGACTTTAGTATAAAGACTCTCGCACTCGATCGTTGAAAGATCTGCGGTCATAGCACTTGGATGACCATGGTCTGTTGCCGTCGCCCCGCGTTCAATAAAGTACCCCCGGCGAACAGTGTGAGCGCTTAAATACCCCTGCCAATTCGAAACATCGTGCCCAGTTAGTGCACCTAGCTCGGCGATGTTGTCGACAAAGCCTTCATAGTCTGGATCAACCACAGGGTCGGGACGGTAAGTAGTAACTACCTGCCCAGTCCAGCCAGATTGTGCAATGGCATCGTGGTGGCAAAGGTTGTCCAAAGGGCTTTCAGTGGTGGCCAAAACCTCGATATTAAACCGGTCGAATAGGGCGCGGGGAGAAAAATCTGGTAGTTGCAAACAGGCATTAATTTGGTCGTACAACTTATTCGCATTTTTAGAGTTTAAGCGTTCGTCGATATCGAAAACGGTGACAAGTGCATGATCAAACCACATGCGAGAAGGAGTGCCCTGAAACAAATGATAGTGGTCGGCAAATATCTGCCACACTTTTCGATTGTCGGCCATCGCTCCGACACCTAAACTTTCTAGCGCAACCCCCTGACTATAAAGCATCCTGAATAAGTAATGGTCCGGCTGGATCAACAAAGAACTGGCGTCGTCGAAAGCCTTATTACCGGAAAACCAACTCGCATCGGTATGCCCATGAGGGCTGACAATCGGTAAGTTTCTAACTTCATTGTAGAGTGTTCTGGCGATGCTTCTTTGTCTTTCGTCAGACGAAAATAAACGGTCCGGATGGAGCAGGGAGGAAGTCATTTTTTGACGCTTTTGTGATTAGGAGGATTGAAGTCAGATAAATCGATGGCGTCTAATTCCGACGCCTTTAACAGGGCATCTTTCACATGGTCTAAGTGTAGCCGCATAGCATCTCTTGCCGCGTTAGCATCTCTGGCTCGCAGGGCATTGAGTATCCGCCGATGATCGACAATGGTATGGGGGTCGAGCGTCCAATCGGGCTCGCCTGCTCGTTCTGAAATCAAGTCATGTAACTTACCCCACATGGGCATGCGGGTACGATACTCCCACATTTGATCGATGGTCGACACAATGGCACTGTTACGAGTAGCTTCGGCGATCAATTGGTGGAACCTGTGATCGATATCTTCCGCTGTTTGTCCGGACTCCATTAAGGAAGACATCTGCTTGCAGACACTGTCTAGTTCCTGTAGCTCTTGTTCTGAAATTCGAGTGGCTGCGATAGCCGCCGCCTCTGACTCAAATAAGGTTCTCGCCTCGATCAATTCAAAAGGGCCGGGACCTATATCGTGAATACCAACAGAGCTTGCAGTGCTATTTTCGGCGATAACAAAAATACCAGAACCGGTTCTTATTTCCACCATCCCAGCTAGTTCGAGAGCAATCATCGCTTCGCGAATGGTAGCACGACTAACTTTTAAGAGAGTAGCCAGTTTCCGTTCTGCCGGAAATCGCTCGCCAATGGAAAACTCACCGCTTTCAATACGAGCAGATAATTGGTCGGCTACTTGTTGGTAAAGTCGTTTTGGCGGGAGCTTGTCTGAAGTCATCAATAATGCCATCGCTGCTTGATAGGCCAACCAAAATGTCAATTGAATAGCCAAGATATAAATTGGACGACCAGTTGTCAAGTGGCTTGACCAATATACAGGACAATGTATTATTGGCCTGACCAATTTGTCAGAATGTGATTCACCAAAACAAATTTTTTACGATAAAGAGTCAACTATGCAGCAAACATGGCGTTGGTTTGGACCTAATGATCCGGTACCCCTTGACCACATAAGGCAGGCGGGAGCGCAGGGTATTGTTACCTCTTTGCATCATATTCCAACAGGAGATGTGTGGAGCGACCAAGATATTGTTCAGCGCAAACACGAAATTGAAGGTGAGAATGATACCAAAGCACCGCTACTATGGTCTGTGGTTGAAAGCGTCAATGTGCACGATGATATAAAGGTTGCGGCTCCCGGGCACGAAAAATACGTTGCGGCTTACTGTGAAACCCTGCGCGCGTTGGGGAGAAATGGTATTCGGACTGTTTGCTATAATTTTATGCCCTTGATCGACTGGACTAGAACTAGCTTAAATCATCAACTTGCCAGCGGCGCCGCCACTTTATACTTTGATGCCGACAAATTTGCGGCGTTCGATCTCTTTATATTGCAAAGAGCATTCGCTGAAAATGATTATACCAATGAAGCCTATAGACGAGCGAAGTTGAGCTTCGAAGAAATGTCAGTGGTAGACAAAGAACAGCTCGTAAAAACCATTCTTACAGGGCTTCCCGGAAGCACTACCGGAGAGCACTCTCTGGACAGTTTTAGACAATCGCTAAAACGCTACAACGGTATTAACGATGAGCAGCTGCGAATAAATTTAATTAACTTTCTCCAACAGATTGTGCCGGTAGCAATAGAGGCTGGCGTTAATCTTGCCATTCATCCCGACGACCCCCCGCGCCGATTACTGGGGCTGCCACGAGTGATTTGTTGCGCAGAGGATTTACGTAAAATTTTTGCAGCAGTTAGTGCGCCTGCAAATGGATTAACCCTTTGCGCTGGCACTTTCGGTGTGCGCGCAGACAACGACCTGCCTTTAATGGCACAAGAATTTTCTGATCGCGTCTATTTCGCACATCTTCGCGGCACTAAGCGCGCAACTAACCCATTAAGCTTTCAAGAAGCAGACCACCTCGACAGCGACGTCGATATGTTGGGTTTAATTGCAGCACTAATGAATGAAGAAGAGCGTCGGTCAAAAAGTGGCGAGCCCTTAAGTATTCCAATTCGTCCCGATCACGGTCATCGCATGTTAGATGATTTGGAAAAAGACGGCGCCAATCCCGGTTATACAGCCATAGGTCGCCTGAAAGGTCTGGCGGAAATTCGCGGGGCGATTGCAGCTTTTTCCTACGTCCGAAAAAATCTCGAACAGGGAAATGAAACGGCTGTTACATCGTAAAAACTACGTAGGCT
Source organism: Oceanicoccus sp. (assembly GCA_047623245.1). Taxonomy (GTDB): domain Bacteria; phylum Pseudomonadota; class Gammaproteobacteria; order Pseudomonadales; family Dasaniaceae; genus Oceanicoccus. The sequence continues at coordinate 3,126 of JBLHNZ010000037.1, forward strand.
ACGCAATTGGCGATCTGTCTAATGGGTTGAGTTTTGGGATGTCGGACACGTACTGGCTTTCCATACCGACGTTTTTGAGTATCACTGCAGTGACTGCCGGCACGTTGTTTCTGGCGCAACAATGGTTGAGGCGTTCAGCTTAGGCAATGGGAGTAAAAGATGTTCATAGCATCATAATTCTGAGCTAGCTACAAAAGCGTGATTTAATTTACGCTGTAGATAAACTACGAAAAACCAACAAGGTCAATGCCTTAAGGCATTGACAATTGGTCGAGCTGTACTGAATTTCGCAGCGTAGCATCGACGTATATTGTGTAACGTCGCGTTCCCCATTAGGAGCATACGAGATGAACGTAGTAGAGGGTGAATTTGATCAGGCCTTTAATCGTGAACATTGAAAACGTTTGTCTTTGATAAAAAGTCAGGGGTATCATTTTCTATCAATATCTTATATCAACTCATTATTACTAGTAAGACCAAGAGCTAACAACAATGCCAAAATTATTTTATTATCCAAAAAATGCAAGCTTGGTTGCTCATTTCGTTCTTGAAGAATTAGAGATGGACTTTGAGCTAGTCCTCGTTGACAGAAACACAAATGCACACAAGTCGGCGGATTATTTGTCTTTAAATCCGATGGGTAGGATCCCCGCCCTGGTTGATGGCGATCTGGTATTGCTCGAAAGTGCAGCTATTTGCCTCTATCTGTGCGAACGTTACTCTGGCTCGGCATTACTCCCGCGTAGCGATTCTTCTGAACGACCTTTGTTTTTCCAATGGCTTATGTATTTGACCAGCACCTTACAGTCGGAGCTAATGTTGTATTTTTATCCTGAGAAACATACGAGCACTGCAAGCGACTCTGCAGGTATCGGCGCGCAGCAAGAGTTGCGAATTACAGATATGTTTGCATTTTTGGATAAAGAAATCGGTGACAGAGAATTCCTGGTTGGAAACCAATTGTCAATTTGTGATTTGTTTCTACTCATGTTGTCTTTTTGGGCTGACGACTTTTCGCGACCTCCATTGTCGTTCCAAAATTTACACCGATATTTATGTGGACTGGTTTTGCGGCCAGCGGTTAAAAAGGTGTGTGAGAAAGAAGGTATCAGTCTCGATGCCTATCGGTAGAGGATACGGGCACTAGCCTGTAGGGAATTAACGCAACCCTACCGCTTAATACTTTCCTTGCCTTATGAGTTTTTGAAATAATGTTGGATCACTTCTCAGACTTCCCCACCATAATTTGCGACGAAGGACATTGATGGCGGCCGTCTTGATCAACGAGAAAGGCTTTGGTGGCCAGGGTGGACTGCCATCGCAGGGAAATTCTGGCTTAACTTAAGTAAGCGCTGCAAACTGTTAACGCTTCGTGGTTGGTCAGCCGAAAACGTTCCGGGTTCAACACCGTTCTCCCATCCCCAGCGAGTATGTGTCACGTCACCGATTAGCAGTTGTGGTCCTTGGGTGCTTCTAACTAGATAAGCCGTTGAACCCGGTGAATGTCCTGGCGAATGAATTGCGAACACCGATTTATCGCCGAAAATATCGATAATTCCGCTAGGGCCATATTGCCATTCTTGTAAATGTTTCACGTTAGCCAGCAGTCGATCGGTTGTGCCTTGAGTAAACATGTTTTCCGCGGTATTTAGACTGCTTTCGCCGGGACCTGTAAAGACCGCAGTATCGGTTGGTAAGTCTGCCACGCCCATAATGTGGTCCATATGAATATGAGTTAAAAATACGCCGTTGATTGTACTTGACGACTCTTTAACGAGAGCACGAGTCGTTTTCATAACCTGTAATTTCCCGGTATTCATCGCTATCTTTACCAGAAAGGACAAGTCGGTATTTTCATCGGGAGACATAAACCGTTCCGATATACCCGAGTCCACCAGGTAAGTACCGTAGGCGGGGTGGGTTAGAGAATAAACGTACAATTCTATAGGCTCATCTCGGTCCACGATCCCTGCCTGAACCGCCAGCGGGTGCTCGAGATTCAGCAGCCCTGATAAACTAATTGACCACCTTGCGGCCAAATGTTTGTCAAATTCTATAGGCCCAGGAACATTAATAATCGATTCCAGGTCGGTCAAGGAGATATTTTGTCCAGTGGTAGATGTTTTTGTTGCGATACTGCTGGCGTTACATCCTGTTAGTACCAAGACGAACAAACTGACAGATAAAAGAGCGGCGATACGGTGTTTCATGGGAGATATCCTGTTTCGATTGGGTGGAGAAGAGTATCAATTATTCGTTATCGAATGTATATTGGTTAAAAAGGCATAAAGGTATTCAAAAATGAATAGTGAGGGCGTGTCGTGGGAAGACGCACAGTTGTTTCTTTCAGTAGCTGAACATGGCAGCTTCAGTGCCGCAGCTAAGGCGTTGGGGATAGGGCAACCGACGATCAGTCGCAGAATTCAGCACCTGGAAAACGTACTAGAACAGCAGTTATTTGAGCGTGGCAAATATGGAGCGAAACCCACAAGCGCTGCTGTCAAGTTACTGCCCGCCGCAGAACAGATGGCAAAATGGGCAGGAGAATTTAATCGGCAGGCATCTGGAATAGGTGCAGCAGTATCTGGAATCGTCAAAATAGCGGCGGCGCCAGGGGTTGCTGTCGAGCAACTAGCGCCGTTTGCCTCAAAACTAAAGATCGATGAGCCGAGTATCATTCTGGAGGTCTTGTCATCCATTGAGCATGTTGACCTCACTCGCGGCGGAGCGGACATTGCGATTCGCACAAAATTCCCTCGCGAGCCGGAGCTTGTTGTGGTGTTTAAGTCAGTTGTTCAACCGGTGGTTGTAGGATCTAAAGATTACGTTGAAAGCCTAAACCAACCTTGCCGATGGGAAGACATTGCCTGGGTGAGTTGGGCCAGTCCCTACAAAACAGTAAGTCCGCGACCAATGCTGGAAAAAATAATTGACAATTTTAGCCCGGTTTTTACATCGGATGATTACTTGGTACAGCAAGCTGCGGTACGCAGCGGTTTGGGTGCATTCATCACCAATAGGCGGGTCGGTTTCGAAACCACCGATCTGGTTGAGATCGATATGGGTATCGTTTTACCTAAGTCAGAATTTTACGTCGTCTGTGCGAAAAGCATGCAGCAGGTTCCAAGAGTTAGGGTAGTGATTGAACATTTAGCGAGCGCGTTAGGAGGATAAATGACCAGCTACCGCTTTTTCGTTGTGTTTCGACCTTAGTATTACGAAGGCGTTCGCTATAGCCCAAACTGTAATACTAAGGCGATAACTCAATATAGCGCTTGACCAGCAATAATCTCATCATAAAATTCCTTTTCCAACACTTGATAGGTCGACGATTTTGGTTTTAAAACCAATATAACATCGTCGGTTTTGTCAATATGATAAGCTTGTTCGCGAAGAACATTTTTCTGTAGTTTCATGGTTGCTGTCGTAGGCTGTTCATCTAGCAGGCGCAGAAATACTGGATTAGCGTAGTGAGGTAAATTTGAACTGATGTGAATTGAGAGGCTAACTAAATCAAGATCACTGGCACTTCTAATTTTTTCATTGAGGATTAATGCGGCCATTCCGGCTTTTCCATCGGTATTCGGTACGTCGACGCCGTAAACATTGCTGATATGAACATCCGGATATTGATTGATAACTTCTCCTACTTCATTGGTAGACACGTTTTCTCCTTTCCAGCGAAAAGTGTCCCCGACTCGGTCGACGAACTGATAATGTTTCATTCCAAAAGCAAAGCCCACTTTTATCTCTTTAAGGAGATCCCCGCTGTTAAAATAGCTGTCCCCAGGCTCGAGAACATCTGCCAAAATCTTTTTTTCACTTGCTTCCTTGTTCGTATAACCTTCAAATTTAGTTTTGTCGGTCACTTTTATTACGAGTAATCCCGGTTCACCGGGCTGGACGGGAATACACGCACCGGTTTCATCTCTGACTATTCTATCGTCGGCGACATTGTATTGAATCAGAGCTAACGGAACGACACCTGTTCCTACGGTGCAATCTTTATTGAAAATGTTTCCAAATCCGCTGTTGCCCTCACTAGCTCCGTAGAATTCTCCAATATGAGAAATGCCAAAACGCTCCTTGAATGCCAACCAAATATCGGGTCTAAGCCCGTTGCCAATGGTTTTGTTGATAGCGTGGTCTTTATCATTGTCTTTGGGAGGGCGGGTCATTAGGTAACGGATAAATTCCCCGATGTAGACAAAACTCGTACAGTCGTACTTTCGAATATCATCCCAGAACGCACTGACTGACAACTTGCGTCGAATCACCATAGACGCTCCTACTTCAACGGTCGCAAGCCATCCCATATTTAGTCCGGTAGCATGATACAGAGGCAAACAATTGTACATTCGATCTGTCTGTACCAGTTTTTGAATAAGGTGGGCTGAGCTGATCCCCATCGCTATACAGCGTTTGTAGCTCACAACTGCGGCTTTGGGAAGGCCGGTAGTGCCGGAGGTGAAAATATAGCTGCATCGGTCCCCCGCTTGAATCAGCGACGTTTCGGGCAAGTTATCGAGGCTTATTTGTTCATTGTTTGAGTTGGCTTCATTAGCCCAGCTTGGGCAAGAGGCTTCACCGTTATCCTTGATAAAGATATAGTCGCTACCGGCCGTCAAACTTAGATCTTCTATAACTTCGGAAATGGTCTGTAGTTGCTCTTCTCCAAAAATACATTTTTTCGATTCGATGAGATTAATACAGTGGATCAGGGGCGCTTTTGTCAAATTGGTATTGATCAGTCCGGCGATACCGCCGATTTTTTGGATTCCAACCAGACAAACGAGAAATTCGATTCGATTTTGCATGACCAAGCTTACGCAGTCGCCTTTCTTTATGCCGTCGTTATGTAAAATTCTGGCAATTCGGTTTGAGCGGTGGTTAAACTGCTTCCAAGTGACACTCTCTTCCTCGCAGATCAGTGCAATCTCTTCAGGATAACGTAAAGCGTTATTCTGAACCATTAATCCGATAGACATGATCTGTTCAGATTGAATGGGTTTGGTTCGAATAGCTGTGATCAGAGTGCGCAGGTCACTGAAAAACTTTACTATGTTATTCATTAAGCGATTATCCTAATTCTTCTTATTGATGTGTGCTTACTATAATATAATTTCTCACTGAAAATCTACGCTGAGAGAAGTTTATGTGTCGGGTTCCTTATAGTTCAGTCCTCTCGAGGGCACCGACATGGCGGTTCGGTGGAAACGCATTGTCTTTTGGCAAGAATCTATTGTTTTTGACGGGTTTTCAAAAGTCCGCAAAACCGCTTAGCAGCGAGAGGGTAGGGGCTTTGTTAGAATGACGACTAATTAAACACGATAGCTATGGTGCAACATGATTTTTCAAAAAAGTGTGGATGTCGAAATGTTAAAAATTGAACCAATTACGTCCAAGACTGTAGCTGAACAAGTCGTTTTCATTGCGCGTGAAATTTGGTCAGATCACTATGCGCCAATCATCGGGCAAGAACAGGTCGACTATATGCTCGAAAAGTTCCAGAGCAGCAAAGCAATCGCACAGGATCAGAGTGCTGGATTCGAATATTTTAGTATTAATATCGAACAGAAGCTTGTTGGCTATTTGTCGTTCTTGGTCGAAAGAGAAAATCGATCGGTATTTTTGAGTAAAATATATATTCATAGTTCTGCACGTGGCACTGGAATTGGAGCAGCAACAATGCAGTTTATTCTCGCCCAATGCAGTGAATATGGTGCTGAAACACTGTGGTTAACAGTCAACAAGAAGAACGACAACTCTATTGCCTGGTATCTGAAACAAGGCTTCGTCATTGTCGATACCACTGTTACCGATATTGGCGGTGGTTTTGTCATGGACGACTACAAAATGGAAAAAGTGTTTGATTTTAAAAGCTAGACTCTGTCTTGGAGATTGCGGGGGAGTTTGAGCGCGCCGTTTTTATCTGCGATGAAATTGGCCGTATTGTTAACCGTACGCGGTTGTGGTGAGGCTATTAACATTGTGATAATCAGCATTGTTGGGTTAGGTTCATTGGAGTAGTATGAGCAAATAATTCAATAAAAAAGACGAGTTGATACTATGTTGTGGAGCGAGATAGAGAAATTAGATAACTGGGCCCATGTTAATCCATACGATGTCCCGTTGGATAGAATCGACATGGGGCGTCCGGAGTTATACGAAGCTAATGTTCATCAAAAATGGTTTGCGCGTTTGCGCAAAGAGGCCCCTGTGCATTATTGCGCCGACGGAAAAACGGGTGCGTTTTGGTCGGTAACCACTTTCAAAGAAATTATGGCTGTCGATACGAATCACCAGGTGTTTTCCTCTGAAGGAACTATTGCTATTGGCTCTCCTCCGGAAGGTTTTAATCCCTCCATGTTTATTGCAATGGATCAGCCAAAACATGATGTTCAGCGCAAGGTGGTGGCTCCTTCTGCAGGCCCCAAAAGCTTATCAGAACTCGAAGGTGTCATTCGGGAAAAAGCCTGCTTAATTCTAGACAGCTTGCCGATAGGGGAAACGTTTAATTGGGTCGATAAAGTTTCAATCGAGATGACGACCTATATGCTGGCAATTCTTTTTGATTTCCCCATGGAGGATCGTCATAAATTGACTCATTGGTCGGATATGGCAACATCGACGGAGGCTGTTGGGAATTTCAATATAACGCCCCAAGAACGTGAAAAAGAGCTAATGGAATGTCTTGCCTATTTTCAAAAACTTTGGCACGAACGGGCTGGGTCCAGTAAAGGTTTTGATTTCGTTAGCATGTTTGCCAATCATCCAGATACGGCGAATATGATCGATGATCCGCTGGAATTTTTGGGAAATTTAATGCTACTCATTGTCGGCGGCAATGATACAACAAGAAACTCGATGAGCGGAGGTGTGTTGGCTCTGAATGAATTTCCCGAGCAATACGACCTATTGAGGCGCGACGAGAGCCTTATTCCCAATATGGTGTCGGAGATTATTCGTTGGCAAACGCCGTTACCGCACATGCGCCGCACTGCGCTAGAGGATACTGAACTTGGCGGAAAAAAAATAAAGAAAGGTGATGAAGTTATTATGTGGTACGCCTCTGGTAATCGCGACGAGACAGCAATAGATAAGCCCAATGAATTTATTATCGACCGACACAAGGCGCGTCAACATCTCTCATTCGGCTTCGGAATCCACCGCTGTATGGGCAATCGTGTCGCGGAGCTGCAATTGAAAATTATGTGGGAGGAAATTATGAAACGATTTTCTTTCGTCGAAGTTGTCGGCGAAGTTACACGCTTGCCATCCAATTTCGTATTGGGAATTACAGACTTACCGGTTCGGTTACATTCGAAATAGAATTGAGCCTCTGTCAAAGATTGTCGGTTAAGTGTCCTTCCAATGTAGTGTGCGGCTATCGACAGGAAGGGCGCAGTATTTCCATAGTGTATACTCCGGCGGAGACTCTTTTTCATTAGTCTGAATGCTTTTCCGATAGTGCTCGGCTGTCTCATTGAAAAACGTAGTGAATGCCACTAACAAAGGCGAGCAATATGAGTAGCCATACACTGGCCTGCAATAACCAAGGATAGAATATTGTGTCTATCTGGTCGGTAATTAGCATGAGCGCTTAGCTGATCTGAACAAAGGTACTGGCTTTTTTCCAAAAACTGGGTTCCATATCGTAACGACCGATACAGAATTGGCTCGCCACAGCGCCGCTGAAAATAATGCAATCGCGGAGTACGACAGTCACTGCCAGCCACGTGGGCAAGAAACCCACTAGCGCCAGGCTAAATTATCTCATCGTCAACAGTACCTTGTCTGAATGGGGTCGAACACGGCGCCAGAGCCACTGGTGGTATTCCGTTTGCGGGCGAGCCAACTGTCGAACCCGTCGCTGCAGCCAGCAATAAACACTATCCCCAGAACACCTACATAATTGCCATCGAGTATTAGCATGCGTAGGGCATTGCCAGAAACAGACGCAATGACGTCAGGATGTTGGAGAGTTGGCGGACGACTTTCATTCAGTTAGGCTTAAGCAATAAAGGCGAAATAAGATGCTCAATCTTCTAGACAAGATTAAACATGAATAATATGTTGAAATATCTGCCTCAATGATGGTTAGGCTCATAATGTTTCACTATTCGCTACATATTGACAGGAAGTACTGGTGCGTACCATCGCGTGCCAATAGTTTTTTTGTATCCAAAAAATGTCTCTAATTCCGCCATCCTTGAAAAATTCTGTCAAAGATGAATGTCCGCCAAAAAAAGCTAAAATAATTAAAACTATTACTCGTCATTAACCTTTTTATACGCAGCTAGATCAGCTGAGTTTTCCAGAAAAACACCTGCTTTATCACCAATAAATGATTAGCGCTCATTTATCTATTTGTTGCTTCCCGCAAACGTAGCGTCTTTGTCGTTCTGGCGGTGGCTTTTGGTAGCGAAAAGTTGATGGGCGTCAATTAATTTTGTAATAAATGGATCATTATTCATAGGTAGTGGCGATTCTACAATAGGAGCTAAATATGAGAGATTACGCGTCGATAAAGGTAGTGCTTGAAGATAGGTCAATGTTACTGCAAAAACGTTTGGAGCAAATTAAAAGTGACATAAGTTGTAGCCACAGCAGCGATCGGTCTGAACAAGCTCAGGAGCGGGAAAACGATGAGGTCTTAAATCAATTGGGGCATTCTGTGGACCGCGAAATCCGCGAAATTGCGAAGGCATTGCAACGTTTGGAAAATGACAGCTATGGACATTGCCTCGAATGTGCCAAGCCGATAGCCATGGGTCGCTTGAAAATTAGTCCTGAAGCTGCGTTTTGCAACTATTGCGCCGATGATCGTCAATCAGCGTAAATTGAATGCGTAGAGTCTGAATGGTGTTGCCTATCCATTGCTACTTCAAATTAATTCAACCGTTTCCCTTAGAGGTACGAGTCCGCCTAAGCATGTCAATATGTTCAGATTTAATAACATGATTGTATGGACTATGCGCTAATAGATACTATGAATTTTGCGCCGATCGATCTGACAGAGTTATGTGAGGCTACAGAATTACCTACGGACATTGTGATCGAAATAGTCGAACAGGGCATTGTTGATCCTGCAGGTGACTGTCCGCAAAATCGGGTGTTCAATGCACAAATGATTTATGTGACGAAAAAGGCGATCAGGCTGTATCGAGATCTCGATATTGACTGGCCTGAAAATGCGTTAGCAATTAGCCTGATCGACGAAATTGACATGCTCAGGGAAGAGAATTCTTCAGCAACGTTTGCGCCGGTTTGTTGAAATTTCCTGATGTTGGTTGTCTTATGATAAAGGTCATTATAGATAGCTGAATATTTTTATGCACTGGGTTGCCACGAAAATCCTGTTGCATCGTAGTTAGTTATACTGATCGGTAAACCGAGGTGTTGGTGTACAATTTAATTGCTTTGCCAACTGATTTTAACAATTGTTTTGTGTTCGCCGGCTCGAATAAAAAACCTGTTTCAGTTTTTTCGGTAATCATTCCGCCTTGTAAGGTTTACAATGGTATCGGCTAGTCCGCCGACTCTATGCGCTACCGGAATAGTTCCATAACGTAAACTATAAAGTTGTGTTAGTCCGCAGGGTTCGAATCGAGAAGGCATTAGAAAGAAGTCTGCGCTGGCAATAATATTGTGGGCGACGGCTTCGTCATAATCGAAAATGACCGTCACTATATCCTGCAACCACTGGCGTGTGAATAGTAAACTCGGTGTTACCGGCGACCAGTTCCGGTGCGACATCAAAAGAGTGTCCGTGCTCGACTGATTAGTGGTAACGTTCTCGTATTTGAAAAGCGGCATGGCCTTCATTTATATGCCATATATTGGATTGTAAATTGACTTTACGCAGTGCTTAACTCCGCCAATTCCAAGTACTACTTCCTGTCTTATTCGCGTGTCAAAGCCATTGTTATGTAATTGTCGGGTAATCGCTCGGTCGTCTTCACTATTAGCAGTAATATCACTATGAAGCAGCAACAAACACACACCTCTTAGCTTCCCATATTCGCAATCTGAGATAACGCCTCGGTAGCTGTAACCCGATATGGAATTCATCACTTTCTTGATCTTTAAGTATAGTTACCGGCAAGTGACCAAAATAGTGGTTAATATTAGTGGCTATCTGGTTCCCTTGGGGATCGATGGTTTGGGTGAAGTATCCGCGATGGTAAACCAATTCGACTGCGACAAAGGGAACTCCCATATCGTTTGGTACTTTACAGTGGCCACCCAAAAAAATGCCTGCCCTTCTGAGTAGATCGGCAAGCTTTCATGTAAGCCGAATTTACAGCAAAGATATCCAATAAGTTCCTTTGTTCGGTGTAACAAAGGAACTAGTGTTTCGCTCATGCTTTGCTTCTGATATTGGTTCTATAACGTAAGCGCGTTGTGATGATTCTGTAACTTTGTTGGGTCGGATGTCGCTTGTTCCAGTTTGTGTTGTTCGATTCGGCGCAAAAAAACACTAGGACTATGGCCGAAATCGTCCCACAGTGTTTTATCCAGACGAATAAATAGATTTCGGATTGAGTCATGCCAACTATAGATAAGATCTTTTGAAAATTGGTGCATGAAAGATTGTTGTTGGGGGGGGTATTGGGTTTGACTTCAACTTCAACTTCAACTTCAAGAAGATAATGATTGTCAGCCATCGTGCTTCTCCATAGTTTTTAACATTCTCTAGAGATAAAAGTACTCTGCGGTCAAAATAAATCGGAAATATTGACCATCGTCAACAACTTCTTTGTCTGTTTATACTATCTTATCTATAACAATTTAAGTTGATTTTAGAATGTTAGGGGTTAAGATTTTTTTGATTTCCGTGGTTACGTCGTAGCTCGACTACATGGCTTCATTTACAAATTACTTTCAGGAGATATGCCATGCATTTACAAAACTTGTCGCCGTGGAACTGGTTCAAAAAAGAACACGAAACTGATAATGCTGCGGCTCCGGTTCAATATAAGGAAGCAGAGTCCCGAATGCCAGTGAGTCGTATACACGAAGAAATAGACAAAGCTTTTGATAGCGTGTCTCGTGGAATGGTGACGCCTATGTTGCGTAGTTTATGGCCTCGATCCGGGCAGAGCGCTATGTTTATCCCACAATTAGATATCAAGGAATCAAACGACAAATACGATATTAACATAGAGGTGGCAGGTGTGGATCGCAAGGATATTAACATTGAGTTACAAGGAGATAAGTTAATCATTAGTGGTGAAAAAACACAGAAAGAAGAAAAAAATGAACAAAACTATCATTGCGTGGAGCGTCATTATGGTTTTTTCCGACGTACATTGCTGTTACCCCAAGACGCCGATTCGGAAAACATAAAAGCTAGTTGCGAGGACGGCGTTCTCGCTGTGGAAATAAAAAAGGACCCCAGCGCCAAATTGACAGGAAAACGTATCGAAATTAGTAATGTATTACATTGATAGTGGTTTCAAATGTTTGATGTGAAAAGGAATAAAACTAATATTCAGGAAGAAACATGAAGGAGGAAAGAGAGTTTTCAGGATGAAATGAAAGAGACAGGATCGTGCTCATTACTAAGGGTATTCTGATCCCAGATAGGGGTTCTCTAGCCAAGGAATAGGTTGGGAACCTTATTTTTACTTATGGTGGTTGATCAAAGGTACGGTGAATCAATGTAGATATCGTGGGGGTTTTTATGGGTTATAAGGTGGGCGTCGTCAACTACGCTCAAGAATTTAATGATAGCTACGAAAGGATATTCTCAATTATAATTTGGAATAATTGCAATGTTGATGCTTTTTTCGAGGATTTTTTCAGAATTTTATTGAAGGCATCTACCGATGCTGCTCGCACTTTCGACTATAGTGTTCAGGACCGTCGAAAATAGATGATGAAGGCTTCACTTATGTTTATTGTTAGTAGAATAGGTGCTATCGGGATTCCTAAAACGGCACGACAAATTGCCCGAGACCATTCTTCCTGCCGCCACGATATTCAGCCCGCTTTGTATGATGATTGGCTGGAGTCCCTAATTGAAACCGCTCGGAAATACGATCCTTTATTCGATTACGGCTCCGAGCCGAGTTGGCGTTTAGCCAAGTCATTGCGTATCGCGTATACAAAAAGTCAATATGATGGGTAGGGACGATTTTTTCAATGCATTGGACTTTATGGCCTCCGCTGCAGCGTAACATCCAGTATCGGTTTCTCAGCGAGAGAAGTGAGAGTGCTCGGCAAGTGAAAAGAGCCTCTCAGTTGTACTCGGAGGAGGTCAGCTAGGTATTTTTTTAGTAGAAATCTTGGCCGCGGCTACGCATTGCGCTACTCCATTTTTTTGCCCGTTATTCCGGCTGTCAATACGAATCTCATCGCTTCATCGCGACTCATCTTTAACGGACGTAAGTCACTGTATTTAATCAAAAGGGTGTAGCCTCCAACCATG
>JBLHNZ010000038.1:0-15322 GCA_047623245.1 Oceanicoccus sp.
TCGCTGCTGTTAATCCGCAAGTAGTGCGTGCTGAAGATATGCCTTCAGATGTGGTTGAGCAAGAAAAAAATATCATTAAGGCGCAGCCTGATATGGAAGGTAAACCTGCTGAAATTGTTGAAAAAATGATGGTGGGACGTATTGGCAAATTCTTAAAGGAAAATAGTTTGCTGGATCAATCTTTTGTTAAGAACCCAGAGGTCACAATTGGGCAGTTGGCCAAAGATGGCGGCGCCGAAGTTCTTTCATTTACTAGATACGAAGTTGGTGAAGGGATAGAGGTGAGTAAAGTTGATTTTGCTGCAGAAGTGGCAGCACAGCTAAAAAGTTAAAGACTTAACTTAAAGGGGCCTCAGAGCCCCTTTTTGCTATCTGTAGTTCACTATTTTTTTACTGTTTCCTATTATTTTTGGTTATTTTTCAGGAGTGTTACATGCCAGGTCAACTTCATGATAAGAAATACAAGCGTATTCTATTGAAGCTCAGCGGTGAGGCATTAATGGGAAGCGGCGACTTTGGGATCGATCCAAAGGTACTGGATCGCATGGCCCTCGAAATTGGTCAGCTGGTAGGCATTGGGATGCAGATTGGATTAGTTATCGGCGGTGGTAACCTTTTTCGCGGCGCTGCATTGCAAAAAGCAGGTCTGGATCGAGTTACCGGTGATCATATGGGTATGCTCGCGACAGTCATGAACGGCTTGGCAATGCGAGATGCTTTGGAACGAGCTAATATCGTATCGCGAATAATGTCAGCTATCCCGATGAGCGGCGTTGTCGATCACTATGATAGACGCAAGGCTATTCGTGCTCTGGAGCGTGGTGAAGTCGTCATATTCTCAGCAGGTACAGGAAATCCATTTTTTACAACGGATTCGGCTGCATGTTTACGGGGAATCGAAGTGAATGCAGAGCTTGTTTTGAAAGCTACAAAGGTTGACGGCGTTTATAGTGCGGACCCAATGCTAGATCCTAATGCGACGCTTTACGAAGAGCTCAGTTACGATGAGGTGTTGGAGAAAAAGTTAGGGGTTATGGATCTAACCGCTATTTGTTTGTGCCGAGATCATGATATGCCTCTGCGGGTTTTTGCTATGGAAAAGCAGGGGGCTTTGGTTAATATAGTCAATGGCGGGCAAGAAGGGACGTTAATAAGGTAAGTTTTCCCTACGATCTTCTGTGGTTTCGATCTTGGGTGTGGGGGCAAACTTGTGCGCTTAACTAGATATGTCGCTTGTGGTAGTTTATGCCTGAAAAAATGTTTAAAATAGTAAAGATAAATTTAGTTTAGGGAGACGGTTTGTGATTGATGAACTTAAGAAAGATGGCGAAGAGCGAATGGAAAAAACTCTTAAAGCTCTTAGTGTCAGCCTGAATAAAATCCGTACAGGCAGGGCTCATCCCAGCATTCTCGACGGAATTCGCGTTAGCTATTATGGTTCTGAAACGCCGCTTAGCCAAATCGCTGCCATTAATGTCGAAGATGCTCGGACGCTGTCTGTCGTTCCGTGGGAAAAACAAATGGTACCGGACGTCGAGAAAGCCATAATGAAGTCGGATTTGGGGCTTAATCCTTCAACTGCTGGGGGAAATATTCGTATTCCAATGCCAATGCTGACCGAAGAAACGAGAAAAGGGTTTACCAAGCGGGCCAAGCAGGAAGCAGAGCAATCTCGGGTATCTATTCGCAATATTCGGCGGGACGTATTGGCGGACGTAAAGGAGCTGTTGAAAGAAAAAGACATCAGTGAAGACGAAGAACGTAAGGCTCAAGATGATGTTCAGAAAATCACAAACAGCTTCATCGCCGAAGTCGATAAAATTCTTGCAGCGAAAGAAACTGACCTTATGGCAATCTGATTAAAGTCAATGTCGATCAAAGAGCATTTATAAACGTGCCTTCCGAAAATGGTAATTCCTCAGATTTATTGGGTGCCTCGGTTAGCGTAGAGCCCAGGCACATAGCGATTATAATGGATGGCAACGGTCGCTGGGCGAAGCGTAGGAATAAGTCTGCCTCCTATGGTCATCGCGCCGGAGTCGAAGTTGTTCGCGATGTCGTGGGTTTATGTCGCGATCACGGGGTTCAGGTCTTAACCTTGTTTGCTTTCAGTAGTGAAAACTGGCAACGTCCTACTAAAGAGGTTAATGCGTTGATGGCGCTGTTTGCTTCCTATCTTAGAAAGGAGGTCAGCAAGTTACATAAGGACGGTGTTCGCATTCGATTTATTGGCGGACGGGATCGGTTTAGTAAGGCTCTCCTTAAACAAATGGAGCATGCCGAAAATTTGACCGAGGCCAATTCCGATACAACGCTGGTAATTGCAGTCGATTATGGAGGTCAGTGGGATATAGCACAGGCGGCGCGCTTGATCGCCGAGCAAGTGAAAGCGGGCGCTTTGGAACCCGACCAGATCGATGCTCAGTTACTCGATAACTATGTGTCTCTGGCCGATCTCCCTAATCCCGATTTGTGTATTCGCACAGCGGGCGAATTTCGAGTGAGTAATTTTTTATTGTGGCAGCTGGCGTACTCTGAATTTTTTTTCACCGACACCTTGTGGCCAGATTTTTCAGAGGAAGATATGCAGCAAGCTCTTGCTAGTTACCGAAATCGTGATCGTCGTTACGGCACCCGAAATGATAGCGATCTAGAGGTGGATGGCGATATCGGCCACGGTAGTGAAAATACCGTTTTTGTCGATGGTCCAGAAAATGTTATAGCGGAGGTGAAATAACCTTGCTTAAACAACGAATTATTACGGCTGTCATCATGGCCGCGTTTGTTGCTTCTTGCGTTCTGTTTTTGTCTGCGGAAGCCTTGTCTTTTGTTTTCGTACTGTTGGTTCTTATTTCCGCATGGGAGTGGTCCAACTTATCGGGCTTGCAATCTGTAGTTACGAAAATGCTATTCACTGTAGCGTGTGGCGCCCTAATGTTGTTCTCAATTTGGCATAGTCAGCTCTTTCTTGCTAGTTACACTGTCGACAACGCGCGATCTATCATTGGCTTGGGATGTTTATGGTGGTCCATCGCTCTGTTGTGGGTTAAAAGTTACCCAGCCAGCTCCGTATTGTGGACTTCGCTGTTTATGAAAGTAATGATGGGGTTTTTAACGCTGGTTCCAGCATGGCTGGCGTTAGTGTTTTTGCGCGTTCAGGATCACGGTATCGCTCTCATTTTTATATTGATTGGCTTAGTTGCCTCTGCCGATATAGGCGCTTATTTTTCTGGCAAAGCCTGGGGCACGAAAAAGTTGGCCCCCGAGGTCAGCCCAGGTAAGTCGTGGGCCGGTTTTTTCGGTGGGTTAGTTGCGAGTTGTGTTTTTTCACTTATTATTTGGTTTCAATGGGGTCAGCTCCAGTTGAGTTTTGTGGCAGCGATGAGTATAGCGATAGTGACTTCTTTGGCTTCTGTGTTGGGAGATTTACTGGAAAGCATGGTTAAGCGAGAACGCGGAATAAAAGATAGTGGGCAAATTCTGCCAGGTCACGGAGGCATGATGGACAGACTCGATAGTCTAACAGCTGCAGCGCCGGTATTTGCGTTATCTTTGATGCTGGCCGGTGGATCTTGATGTTTAGTACCTCCCCAAATTCTGATCATTCGAGCGCGAATCGGTTACAAAATATCTCCGTTTTGGGGTCCACCGGCTCCGTAGGAGTCAGTACCCTCGATGTCATTTCAAGAAATTTAGACCGCTATGTTGTATTTGCATTGGCTGCCAATACGCGCGTTGATTTAATGCTGCCCCAAGTACAAGCTTTTCGTCCAAAGTATGCAGTAATGAATGATCCGAGCGCTGCTCAACAATTACAGAGTGATTTGTTGGAGCTTGGACAAACATCTACGGAGGTGCTATGCGGTGACGAGGGACTAAGATACGTAGCTGCTCATGAATATGTCGATACCGTTATGGCGGCTATTGTCGGTTCTGCAGGTTTAGCGTCAACGATGGCTGCGGTTGAATCTGGGAAAAAGGTATTGTTAGCCAATAAAGAGTCGCTAGTGATGGCGGGGCATTTATTGATGGACGCTGTCGAAAGGAGCGGGGCAACGATTTTGCCAATCGATAGTGAGCATAACGCTATTTTTCAATGCATGCCGGCCAACTTTCGCCAGGGGCTTTCTGTTAATGGTGTTCGAAAAATATTGTTAACGGGTTCTGGTGGTCCCTTTCGTCTCACACCACCTGAACTACTGTCGTTTGTAACGCCCAACGAAGCTTGTGCCCACCCTAATTGGGATATGGGTCGCAAAATCTCTGTAGACTCGGCCACTATGATGAACAAGGGTCTCGAATTTATTGAGGCATGTTGGTTTTTTGATGCGACCCCGGATCAAGTCGAAATTGTAATACATCCGCAGAGCGTCATTCATTCTATGGTTGAGTATCTTGACGGTTCGGTAATTGCCCAATTGGGGAATCCCGACATGAGAACGCCTATTGCCCATTGTCTCGCTTACCCTGACCGCATCGAGTCCGGTGTTGCCCGTTTAGATATTATTGCAACTGCTCGACTAGATTTTGAAGCCCCTGACATGACTCGGTTTCCATGTCTTCGCCTTGCCAATGAGGCTGTGCGCGCTGGAGGGATAGCTATGGCAGTGCTAAACGCGGCCAACGAAATTGCCGTTAATGCTTTTCTAGAACAGCGCATTCGCTTCACAGACATTCCTGTTATTATAGAGAAGGTACTCGATAATCGTCCGTCGATTGAACCTGAGTCCTTATCACTGGTCAAAGAAGCCGATACACAATCACGTCGCATGGCGGCAGAGTACATTCGTGCAATTTAGGTTGAAATATGTAGGCTAGTAAAACGATTTTAAATACGTGATAAGAAAGACTATATCCAAAATATGTTGGTCCAGAGGGCTCTTTTAGCCCTGCGGTTGTTATTTACTACCTAACGAATGAATTCATGGAATTACTACAAACTATATTAATTACTCTCGCTACGTTGGGCATTCTCGTGACTATTCATGAGTACGGCCATTTTTGGGTGGCTCGACGTTGCGGTATCAAAGTTACTCGGTTTTCAATAGGTTTCGGCACGGCATTGTGCCGGTGGCACGACAAGCACGGAACAGAGTTCGTTATCGCCGCTATTCCTCTGGGTGGCTACGTCAAAATGCTGGATGAGCGAGAGGGAGAGGTTAGCGAAGATCAGAAAGCTTTTGCATTCAATCGTCAACCCGTAGGATCAAGATTAGCCGTGGCCGCTGCGGGACCCTTTGCCAACTTTGCGCTGGCAATATTAGTCTACTGGGCACTATTCGCCGGTGGAGTTACCGGTGTCGTTCCGGTTATCGGTTCTGTTGAAGAAGGCTCAATTGCAGATATGGCCGACTTGGAATCTGGACAGGAAATCATTGCAGTCGATGGACAAGAAACACCAACGTGGGAAGCGCTTCATTTGCGTCTTTTACAGCGTATTGGAGAAAGCGGATCAATCGACTTTTCTGTCAAATATCCAGGGTCCGATGTAGTGTACCAATCGAGCGCAGAGCTGCGTGATTGGTTATCAGATTCTGAGGCTACAGATTTAATGGCTGGCATCGGTATTCAATTATATCGCCCGGAATTATTACCGATGGTCGGCTCTGTAGTCGAGTCCAGTCCTGCTGCATTAGCAGGTCTCCAGTCTGGAGATTTAATCGTTAGTGCTGATTTGGTTTTGATGGCTGACTGGAGTGCTTGGGTCGATTACGTGCGTGCGCGTCCCAATGAAGCAATGGACATTGTTTTTCAGCGTGATGGCGTTCAGCAGTCGACCGTTTTAACGCCCGCTATTAAATATGATGATGAAAATAAGGCCTACGGTCAAGTTGGAGTTGGTGTGCAAATGCCTGTCTGGCCAGAGGAAATGAAGCGCACTTTTAGTTATGGTTTTTTTGGTTCTGCGAATGAAGCCATAAAAAGAACCTGGTCAATGAGCGTTTTCACCCTCGAATCAATAAAAAAGATGATATTCGGACTAATCTCACCAAAAAACTTGAGTGGTCCGATAACCATTGCTAAAGTGGCGTCCGCCTCGGCAGAAGCTGGATTAGAATCATATCTCGGTTTTCTCGCTCTATTGAGTGTGAGTCTGGGCGTTTTGAACCTGTTGCCTATCCCAGTGTTGGATGGTGGACATATTTTGTACGGAATTGCCGAATTAATTACCGGCAAAGCAGTATCCGAAAAAGTTCAAATTGTTGGTTATCAGCTGGGCCTATTCGTGATTGTTGGCGTGATGGTTTTAGCTTTGTACAACGATATTGCTCGGCTTTAGAACATCGAGAATGTTAGCGAACGCAAATGACTGAAATGCTGGTCTGTTTTTGGCTGTAGAAGAGTTAATAAAACACAGCTTGTTGTTTAATATAGGCCTTATTGGTCCTCAATAGTATTGGTAATCACACATAAATGAAACGTTATTTTCTGTTGCTGTTATTTCTTGTTTTTAAGGTGGTTTCCGTAAGTGCAAACGAAGCCTTTGTTGTTTCCGATATTAGAATTGAAGGGTTGCAGCGAATTTCATCGGATAGCATTTTTGCATCCATGCCGATTAGCGTTGGCGACGAAGTCAATGAAATAACCATTCGAAGTGCGGTCCGCACGCTGTTTAAAACAGGAAACTTTGACGACATTGCAATAGATCGCGATGGCAGTGTTTTGGTTGTTAATGTCGAGGAGCGACCTTCAATTAGCGAAATAAACATTGAGGGAAATAAAGCGATAGATACAGAGTCTTTATTAAAGGGTCTAAAAGGCTCTGGACTAGCAGAAGGTAAGGTCTTTAAACGTTCGACACTTGAAGGGATGAAGCTGGAACTGACTCGTCAGTATGTGTCGCAAGGTCGTTACGACGCCGGGATCGAGACGGATGTGGTGTCTCTGCCGCGTAATCGAGTCGCAGTAAATATCAATATTGACGAAGGCACCACGGCCTCAATAAAACATATCAATATTATCGGTAACTCTGTTTTTAGCGATGAAGACCTTCTGGATTTGTTTGAATCTAAAACGACCGGGTGGCTGTCGTGGATGCGAAGCGACGACAAGTATTCAAAGGAAAAGTTTTCCGGAGATATTGAAACACTGAGCTCTTATTACCTCGATCGTGGTTATATCAAATTTAACGTCGACTCGACCCAGGTTTCGGTGGCGCCGACCCGTGATGCTGTTTACATCACCGTGAATATCACTGAGGACGAAGTATTTAAGGTCGCGGAAGTCGATCTTTCAGGTGATATTGTTATTCCAGAAAATCAACTTAAATCCCTGATCTTTATAAGAAAGGGACAGATATTCTCACAATCATTGGTAACTTCCAGCGAGGAGTGGATGACGAAGCGATTAGGTAACGATGGATATAACTTCGCAAATGTCGAAGGTGTTCCCGAAATCAACGAGGACGAAAAAACAGTTAATCTAAAGTTCTTTATCGACCCAGGTAAACGTACTTACGTCCGTCGAATAAACTTTGACGGAAATACCAGGAGTGCCGATGAGGTACTTCGACGTGAAATGCGCCAGATGGAAGCGGCACCAGCCTCATCTATCAATATTGAACAATCACGAATTCGGCTAGAGCGTCTCGGCTTCTTTAAAGAGGCGAGCGTAGAAACGATTGAGGTTCCAGGAAGCGATGATCTAATTGATCTTGCGTATAGCGTTGAAGAGCAGTCTTCGGGCAGTATAGGTGCGAGTCTCGGTTTTTCTCAAGACAGCGGACTACTCTTAGGTCTCAATGTTCAGCAGGATAACTTTTTGGGAACGGGTAAACAAATTGGAGTTTCCTTAAATAAAAGTGACTACTTGACGAATCTACGGTTTAGCTATGTCGATCCTTACTATACGAAAGATGGTGTGAGTCGCGGTTTTTCTGTGTTTTTCTCTGAACGAGACTTGTCGAAAATTAATGTATCTCGATATAGTACAAACAGCTACGGTACGAGTATGAACTTTGGATACCCTATCAACGAGACGGAGCGCCTTGGTTTTAGCTTTGGCTATAGCAACACCGAAATTAAAGCAGGCATAGGTGCTGTGCAGGAAATCAGTGCAAGTCCTCGGTTACAAGATCCTATCAATGGTCACTATGCAAATTATTACGAATCACAAGTTAATAGTTCAGGTCTTTACGATGCACCAGAAGTGTTAATGCCTTTGTTTGACGATAAGGGCGAAGTATTGCAGTCGGTAATTGATTCTGGAATATTGACCGATCCAGCGTCGTTTGGCTACGAACCTGGGTTTTTGGATAGAAATGGCGACAATTACGACAATTTTACGATGTCTGCTACTTGGAACCAATCCACTTTAAACCGTGGCCGGATGGCGACTCGGGGTGCGTCACAAAGTTTATCTCTTGAGGTGACAGTGCCAGGCAGTGATCTGGAGTACTTTAAACTTGTCTATTCTGGACAAATTTTCTACCCTATCACGAGACGGCTTACGCTGCGTTTAAGAACTGAGATTGGTTATGGTGATGGTTTTGGTGATAACGATGCATTGCCCTTCTACAGCCACTTTTACTCAGGTGGATTTGGCTCGGTACGCGGTTTCAAGAGTAATACTCTAGGTCCGCGCAGTACTTCTGCTCTGTATTATCCGTCCGTTAGTAATGCGATTACTGATATTGTTCAAGTAGGGGATCCTAACTGTAGTTCCTCGTCACCAAACGACGACGGATTAGAAATTTGTAGTGATGGTGTATCGGTGGTTGGCAGTGCGTCTGCCATAAGTAATAAAATTTCCTATGTGCTCGCCAATGGTGCGGAGAAGCTTCCGATCTCAGTATACGATCAGGATAACGATCCGTTTGGTGGCAACGTGTTGTTTGAGGCCGGCGCAGAACTTTTGTTTCCCCTGCCGTTTATCAAAGACCTTCGCTCCGTGCGTTCCGCGTTTTTTATCGACGCAGGTAATGTGTTTAGCAGTAATTGCGGCGTATCTCAGCTAAATTGCTTCGAGCCAGGCTTTGATGAGCTTCGATACTCTTATGGTATAGGGGTGAGCTGGATAACAGGATTTGGTCCCTTGACCTTTAGTTATGCCCGGCCTGTTAATGAAGGCGATGAAGACGAAGTTGAAGGATTTCAATTCTCTCTCGGCCGTGGATTTTAAAAAAATTACATTTATATTATTAATTTAAATACTGGAGAAAGATTGTGAATAAACTGATAAAAACAGCGATTGTGGCGATAGCTCTGAATGTTCCGCTGTTGGTTAACGCTCAGGCGAAAATTGCCGTTGTGTCGCTGGATGGCGCTATTTTACAAACTGAGATAGCTAAAGACATTATCAAAAAAGAACAAGACAATGCTGTATTCAAGGACAAAGTAGCGCAGCTTGAAAAACTGTCTAGTGAGTTGAAAGAGTTAGTCGAGAATTACAAGAGAGATGAGGCTGTCTTGAGTGCCGAACAAAAGGTGGCACAGCAGCAACTCATTCAGTCGAAAGAGTCAGAAGGAAAAACGCTACAAACACAATTGGTTAACGCACAACAGCAACTCAGGTCTGCCCTTGTCCGAAACAACCAG
The DNA here is from genome assembly GCA_047623245.1 of Oceanicoccus sp. Taxonomy (GTDB): domain Bacteria; phylum Pseudomonadota; class Gammaproteobacteria; order Pseudomonadales; family Dasaniaceae; genus Oceanicoccus. The sequence goes on from JBLHNZ010000038.1 coordinate 9,537, forward strand.
CAAATTGTATTTCAAGCTGCGCAACTGGTCGCAAAAGATGAAGGCATCGATATATTACTTAACGCATCGGCAGTCTTGTACATGAAAGAAGTGAACGATATCACCGCAAAAGTCACTGATAGACTTAACCAGAAAAAAGAAGAGTAACAAGTTTTTTTGATTTAGGTTCCTACGTTTATGAATAACGCGTCTCCTGAGTTCACACTGGGCTATATTTCAGAACGACTGAAGTTGATCTGCCGAGGGGATGCGAATATCACGATTACCGGTATTGCTACACTTGCATCGGCAAGTGTAGGGCAGCTGAGTTTTCTAGCGAACCCTCGCTACCTGAATGACCTTCGAAATACCTCCGCTTCGGCTGTTATTGTAGCTTCGAATATGGCCGAATTTTGTCCAGCTAACTGTTTACTGTCTCCAAATCCCTACTTGAGTTATGCGCAGGCATCCAGTTTGTTCGCCACTGCAAATTCGCCTCGGCCCGGAATTCATGCAACAGCGGTAGTCGATTCCTCTGCGCGAATCAGTTCGTCTGCCCAAGTTGGTGCCAATGCGGTTATTGGCGCGGGAGTACGAATTGGCGACGAGACAATAGTCGGGGCTGGTTGTGTGATTGGAGATAATTCACTCGTTGGGAACAATTGTCTATTATATGCCAATGTGTCTGTTTATCATGGCGTTAAAATTGGCGATCGAGTGATATTACACAGTGGTTCGGTTATTGGTAGTGATGGATTCGGATTCGCACCGGCGGGCAAGGAGCGGTCGGCAACGGGGAAAAACTGGATTAAGATTCATCAGCTCGGCGGTGTCGTTGTCGGTGATGACGTTGAAATTGGTGCGAATAGCGCGATTGACCGTGGCGCCCTAGATGACACAGTTATTGGGAATGGTGTTATCATCGACAACTTAGTACAAATTGCTCATAACGTGGTCATTGGTAATAACACCGCGATTGCTGGCTGCACCGCCATAGCAGGGAGCAGCAAAATTGGAAGTCATTGTACGATAGCGGGTCGCGTCAGTATTTTGGGGCACTTGACCATAGCGGATGGGACTCATATTACGAACAATGCTGTCATTAACAAGTCTATCGCTGATGGAGGTTCCTATTCCTCCGGTTCTATCATGCAAAAAACAGAAGTTTGGAGGAAGAACGCCGTACGTTTTTCCCAGCTGAACGATATGTATAGACGATTAGTGCAACTCGAAAAAAAGCAAAAATAGCTTCCAAAACGTAACACTCCTGTTGATCTGAATCACTGAAGTAAAGAGACACGCCTTATTATGATGGATATAAAAGAAATTCGTGAATATTTGCCCCATCGCTATCCTTTTTTGTTGGTCGACCGTGTCCTTGATATAAAATTGAAAGAATCTATTGTCGCCTATAAAAATGTTTCTATAAATGAGCCATTTTTCAATGGCCATTTCCCACAATTACCAGTGATGCCAGGTGTTTTAATCGTCGAAGCTATGGCTCAGGCCGCGGGTATTTTGGGTTTTAAAACGCTGGATAAAAAACCCGCTGACGGTTCGGTATATTTGTTTGCCGGGGCAGACAAAATCAGATTTAGGCGACAAGTAGTCCCGGGCGATCAGTTGATACTGAAGGTCAATTATGTCTCCGACCGCAGGGGAATTTGGAAGTTTGACTGTACTGCTCATGTTGAAGAAAGTCTTGCGGCTTCAGCGACAATTTTATGTGCTGATCGACAAGTTTGATGACCCAAGATAGAAACGGAAGATAATTGTGAGTGATAATGCTTTGATAGACCCGCGTTCTATTATTGATCCTGCAGCAAAGATTGGTGAGAATGTCAGTATTGGCCCGTGGACCACGGTTGGGCCAGATGTGGAAATTGGGCATGGCTCAGTAGTAGCTTCTCATGTGGTCATCAAAGGGCCGACAAAAATCGGGGAAAATAATCAAATTTTTCAGTTTTCTACGGTTGGTGATGACACTCCTGATTTGAAGTACGGCGGTGAAAAAACACGGCTAGTCATCGGAGATAATAATGTCATCCGTGAAGGCGTAACCATTCACCGGGGAACAGTTCAGGATCGAGCAGAGACGGTCATTGGAAATAATAATCTGTTGATGGCTTACGTCCATATCGGACATGATTCGATTGTAGGTGACCACTGTATTTTGGTGAATAATACCGCCCTGGCAGGCCATGTGGTGTTAGGTGACTGGGTAACACTAAGTGGCTTTACTCTGGTGCATCAATATTGTCATATTGGCGCTCATGGTTTTACCGGAATGGGTAGCGTCATCGGTAAGGACGTTCCAGCCTATGTCACGGTCAACGGTAACCCTGCGGCGGCTAAGAGCATCAATGCTGAAGGACTTAAGCGACGTGGGTTTAATGCAGAGACCATCTCCGAAATACGCCGTGCATACAAAGTGATTTACCGGCAAGGATTGACAACGGAAGACGCGCTGGCGATTTTGAGGGAAATGCAGAAAAATTGTACCGAAATAACGTTGCTAATAGATTCCTTGGAATCGTCGAAACGCGGGATAGTAAGATAACCTTCGACAGAAAATTGAGCATCTTCTTGTTTTTTAAAAAGAGAATTATTCATGGCTGGAATGTTACGAATAGGCATTGTAGCGGGTGAAGCTTCCGGAGACATTCTTGGTGCCGCTCTTATAAAATCGATTAAAAACAAACACGCCAATGTTGTGTTTGAGGGGGTTGGCGGACCTCTAATGTTGGCTCAGGGCTTTAATAGTTTTTTCTCCATGGAACGTTTATCAGTAATGGGGTTTGTGGAGCCGTTAAAGCGTCTTCCGGAGTTGCTGGCTATGCGGAGGTCGCTAAAAAAGCGGTTTATCAATGATCCGCCAGCTCTTTTTCTAGGCATTGACTCTCCCGATTTTAATCTTAACTTAGAAGCAGCGTTACGACGAGCAGGCGTTTTGACTGCCCACTACGTGAGCCCTTCTGTATGGGCGTGGCGACAAGGTAGAGTGAAAAAAATTGGCAAAGCTGTCGACCGTATATTGACATTATTTCCTTTTGAAGCGCAATTTTACAAGAAACATAACGTACCTGTAACCTTTGTTGGCCACCCATTAGCGGATCAGTTTCCTGTCGCCTCTGACGAAAAAAAATTGCAAAAAGAAACCGCACGCTTAGAATTAAATCTAACACCGACAGATACTGTTGTAGCGCTTATGCCCGGCAGTCGTGGCGGTGAAGTGAAAATGCTTGGAAAGGCATTTATCGACACTGCGCGCTGGTGTTTGCAGCGACAAGCCAACCTCAAATTCATTATTCCTGCAGCGAACAACGCGCGATATAAACAGCTGCTGGAAATTCTCGAGCAGGAGCCTGAAGATCTACCAATAAAGCTTCTGAGGGGCGACTCACAAAGAATAATGATGGCAGCCGATGCTGTGCTAATGGCGTCTGGAACGACAACACTCGAGGCGCTGTTACTGTCTCGACCCATGGTTGTCGCTTATCGAATGGCGCCATTGTCATACGCTATTATTTCTCGCTTAGTGAAATTGCCTTACATCTCCTTGCCCAATTTACTTGCTGGGAAAAAAATTGTTCCGGAAGTTTTGCAAGATGAGGTGTGTGCAGACATACTCGGGCCCTTGCTCATGGAGCGTTTAGGGGACGGTCAGTTGCGCGAACAGCTTGAGGAACAGTTTTCTGCGATTCACCGCGAGCTACGACAAAACGCAAGTGAGCACGCGACAGAAGTACTTCTAAGCATGATACATAGCCGCGGTTTGTAGCTCACTTTCCGATACTTAAAAACTTCTTTAACGCTGAGCTTGTAATCCTTAGTTGTTTTATGGCCGGGTCTAAGCTTCTAAATTTCTTCAATTGATATTCCTGTTGGACATACTTTTATGGAACCTTTTCTTTCTGTTTACAATGGTCGGTTGTTAGCTGGTGTCGATGAAGTGGGCCGAGGTCCGTTAGCTGGAGACGTTGTAGCGGCGGCGGTTATTCTCGATCCTAATAACATTGTAGAGGGGTTGGATGATTCAAAAAAGCTTACTGAGAAGCGTCGCAATACACTTTTTCCAGAGATAAAAGAGAAGGCTTTGAGTTGGTGCGTTGCGCGAGCGAGTGTTGCGGAAATTGATGAGCTAAATATTTTACAGGCTAGCCTAATCGCAATGAAGCGCGCGGTTGAGGGGTTGAGGTTACAGCCTGAGCATGTGCTTGTTGATGGTAACAAGCTCCCCGACTGGAAATACGCCGCCGAGGCTGTCGTAAAAGGCGATAGTCGTGTGCAGGCAATCAGCGCCGCCTCGATACTTGCCAAAGTTGTAAGAGATAATGAGATGGTTGAATTCGATAGAGTTTATCCAGGGTACGGGTTTAGTTTACATAAAGGCTACCCTACAAGGGTTCATCTCGCTGCTTTGGAACAGTTAGGGCCGTCTCCTATTCACAGGCTCACTTTTAAACCGGTTCGAATCCAAATTCTCAAAAGGAACCGGATGTAATTCAATAGCCCTTTATCTAGACCCTTTTCTAGACTTTAATGAAGACTTGAAATCGACTTCTGTGTCCCAATAACCGTGATGAGTGATGACACAAAAAGGCGCAGCTGTTAGTGCTCAATGCCACGTGCTCTTCATCAGCATAAAGGTGAAAGTAGAATTATCCGCAATGCATACTATTGTTAGTATGAGAGAATCCCTTTCTGTTCGTTCGGTTACGGTATTAAAGACGGGCAGGGCGTACTTCTCAGATTCGACGATTGTCCGAAAATTGAATAGCCGATAAGGGTTGCTGATGGAGAAAGGAAGGCGTTTCATCGTGATTCGCGCGTTGCAAGGGTTTGCGTTGTCAGCGGGATCGCCTATAGGCTGGGCGGTCATTCAGTACCTCAATGGCGTAGATCTTGTTCAAGATGTAAAAGACTATTACGGATTTTATGTCTATCTGGCTGTCGGGACATCAATCGTTATGGCTGGTTTCGGCGCCTATATCGGTCGTCAGGAGCAGTTGCTAACTAGTATGAGTTTGGTCGATGAGCTGACAAAGCTTTACAATGCCCGCTATTTTCACGAACGTCTTTTGGAAGCTTATGCTAAAAGTATTCGTAGTGAGAGCAGCCTATCCCTCATTATGCTGGATATTGATCATTTCAAAGATATTAACGACCGTTACGGTCATTTGGTTGGAGACAAAGTATTGTCTTCCGTAGGAGACGCATTAAGACTAACTTGCCGGACGGGAGAAGTTGCATCGAGAGTGGGTGGCGAGGAGATTTGTGTCATTCTCGAAAACTGCGCACTAGACAAAGCAGTTAAAGCGTCTGAACGCTTTCGTGTAGCCGTCAATGAGGTTGAAGTGTTTTTAGACGACGGAAAGGCCATCTCCGTTACTGTCTCTGGAGGAGTAGCTAGCTCCGAAACTATCACCACAGGCGCGTGGGACGTCTATAAGGCCGCCGACGAGGCGATGTATCGGGCGAAGAAAACAGGACGAAATAGATCCTGCATTTAGGCGGCTACGTTTGTCGTTCACGCTGTCGGATTTAAGATAGAACGAGTAAGTCAGTTTTAGCGTGTTGAATCACTTTCTCTGACGTATTTCCTATTAGCTTTCCCGGAATACCCTTGCGTCCCAAAGATCCGACGACAACACATTCGGCCGCCAATTTTCGGGACAAACTGGCGACTACCTTCCAGGGCGTCCCTTCTTTAATATGCAGATTTTCATCCTTGATGTCATATTCATCCATTAATTCTTTAAATCGAATTCTAGCCGCATCTTCTTGTTGGTGGGCATGACTTGCAA